>NZ_JFJW01000065.1:44683-62762 GCF_000611125.1 Cupriavidus sp. SK-4 | reverse complement strand
GCGGGCCGCCTTGCGCGGCGCGGCCGGCGGCGCCACATTCGCATCCGGCACCGCGCCGGGCACGGCCACGGCGCGCAGCACCGTCTGCTGGATCACATCGCGCCAGTGCGCCAGCGCGGGCGGGCTCATCATGGGTTCGCCCAGGAAGGCGCTGAGCGTATGATGGTTGGAGTTGTAGAAGTAGCCAAGCGAAGCGATCACCATATAGACATCGCGCGCGCCCGCGTCGGGCCGGAACAGCCCCGCGACCTTGCCGCGCGCGAGGATGCCGTCGAGCACCGACAGCGCGTAGCTGGAGATCTCGCGCAGCCGCACCGACTTCTTCGCGTGCTTGCCCTGGCTCATGTTCTCGCTGGTCAGGATGGCGACGAACTCCGGATGGTCGAGGTAGTACTGCCAGACGAAGTCGATCAGCTGCGACAGCGCGCGCACGGGGTCGGCGGCGTCGAGCTCATGTTCCAGCTGCTGCTCGGCTTCATTGAGCTGCAGGTAGATGGTCTCCAGTACTTCGACAAACAGCTTTTCCTTGCTGCCGAAGTAGTAGTAGATCATCCGGTCGTAGGTCTTGGCCAGCGACGAGATGCGTTCGATGCGGCCCCCGTCGTAGCCGCGCTGGGCGAAGACCTTGATGGCCGCCCTCAGGATGCGGTCGCGGCTGTCCTGCGCTTGCCTGGCCCGCGTGCCGGCGGGCGCCCGCTTTGCGGTTGGCTTGGGCGCGGTCGTGATCGTCATGGTCGATGCTTGGGCTATTCCACTGTTGGCTTGCAGTATAACGGGCGCCCCGGGGCGCAGCCGGTGAAGGAGATGGCAGAACGATGACGGCAACCAACCTGCAACCCCCGGCACAGACCGACGCCGACACGCCGCGCACGCTGCGGCTGGCGCTGATGCAGGCCACTGGCGTGCTGCTGGTGACGCGCGCCCCGCAGGCGGCGCCGCGGCCCGCGCCAGGCCAGCCCGGCGCGGCTTCGGACTACGTGCCGGCGCTGCCGGATATCTTCATTGCCGTGCGCGACAGCGGCGAGGTGCTGGCCTTCAACGGCCACGTCGACCTGGGCACCGGCATCCGCACGGCGCTGGCGCAGATCGTGGCCGAAGAACTCGACGTGCCGCTTGAACGCGTACGCATGGTGCTTGGCCATACCGAAGCCACCCCCAACCAGGGTCCCACCATTGCCAGCGCCTCGATCCAGATTTCGGCGCTGCCGTTGCGCCGCGCCGCCGCCCAGGCCCGTGCTTGGCTGCAGGCGCGTGCCGCGCAGCAACTCGGCGTGGAGGCCGGCGGGCTTGAGGCAGAGGACGGCGTATTCCGCGATCGCGGCACGCAGGCCAGCATCGGCTATGGCGCGCTGCTTGCCGGCGAGCACCTGGAACTGCCGCTGGCCGACGACATACTCACCAAGCCGGTCGAGTCCTACCGCATCGTCGGCCGCGCCGCGTGCCGCGTCGATATTCCCGGCAAGGCGCGCGGCGCGCTGACCTTTGTCCACGACGTGCGCGTGCCCGGCATGCTGCATGGCCGCGTGGTGCGACCGCCGTATGCGGGGCGCGACAGCGGCGGCTTTGTCGGCAACAGCGTGCTGGAAGTCGACCGCGACTCCGTGCGCGATATACCCGGCCTGGTCGATGTGGTGGTGCAGGGCGACTTTGTCGGCGTGATAGCCGAGCGCGAGGAATACGCGGTGCAGGCCGCGCGCCGGCTGCGCGTGCGCTGGAAGCCGGTGCCGCCGCTGCCCGCGCTGGACGATCCCGAGCCCGCGCTGCGCGCCAACCCGGCCACGCGGCGCGAGTTGCTGTCCGACGGTGAGCCGCCGGCAAGCGGCGCCGGCACGGTCTTGCAGCGGCGCTTCGTCTGGCCGTACCAGATGCATGGCTCGATCGGCCCGTCATGCGCCGTGGCCGACTGGCATGACGATGGCCTGACGGTCTGGTCCGGCACGCAGAACCCGCATGTGCTGCGCATCGACCTGGCGAAGCTGTGCGGGCTCGGTGAAGACCGCATCGAGATCGTGCGCATGGAGGCCGCCGGCTGCTACGGGCGCAACTGCGCCGACGATGTTTGCGCCGACGCGGCACTGCTGTCGCGTGCCGTCGGGCGGCCCGTGCGCGTGCAGCTCTCGCGCGAACAGGAACACCTGTGGGAGCCCAAGGGCGCGGCCCAGCTGATGGACGTCAGCGCCACGCTGGGACCGGACGGCGCGCTGCTCGGCTACGACTTCACCAGCCGCTATCCGTCCAACGATGCGCCCACGCTGGCGCTTGTGCTGACCGGTGCCGTGCCCAACGCGCCGCGCACGCTGGAGATGGGTGATCGCACCGCCGTGCCGCCATACGCATATGGCGCGCGCCGCATCGGTTGCGACGATACGCCCGCGATCGTGCGCGCGTCCTGGCTGCGTGGCGTATCGGCGCTGCCCAATGCGTTTGCGCATGAGTGCGTGATCGATGAACTGGCCGCGCAGGCGGGTGCCGATCCCGTGGATTTCCGGCTGCGGCACCTGCCGGATGAACGTGCCGCGGCCTTGCTGCGTGCCGTAGCCGAAGCGGCTGGCTGGCAGCGGGGCGCGGCCGGATCGCGCGGCATCGCGGATGCCGAAGGCCGGCTGCGCGGCCGGGGCGTGGCCTATGCCCGCTATATCCACAGCCGTTTCCCGGGCTTCGGCGCAGCCTGGTCGGCCTGGGTGGTGGACCTGGCGGTGGATGCCGGCAGCGGCCGCATCACCATCGAAAAGGTGGTGGTCGGGCAGGACAACGGCATGATGGTCAACCCCGACGGCGTGCGCCACCAGATCCACGGCAACGTGGTGCAGACGCTCAGCCGGGTGCTGAAGGAGCAGGTGCGCTTCGATGCGGATGGGGTCGCCAGCCGCGAATGGGGCAGCTATCCGCTGCTGACCTTCCCGGAAATCCCGCCGATTGAAGTGGTGCTGATGCCGCGGCAGTCGGAGCCGCCGCTGGGCGCGGGCGAATCGGCCTCGCTGCCGGGTGCGCCGGCGATTGCCAATGCCTTGTTCGATGCGCTGGGGGTGCGGCTGCGCCGGCCGCCGTTCGTCCCTGAGACGGTGCTGGCGGCGCTGAAAGGCTGATTGTTTGCTCCCTCTCCCCCCCCCCCCCGGGGGGGGGGGGGGGGGGTGGGGGGGAGGGGGGGAGCATCAACGAAGCACAGCCTGTGGTATGCCCGCGCCTGCCCTCCCCCCCTGCCCCTCTCCCGCAAGCGGGAGAGGGGAGCAAACCGCCAGCGTCAGCAGGCGTGCGCTATCCCCCATTCCCCTCGTCGATCTCACTCATCTTGCGCAGCAGGTAGGTCACCGCCACGCGCTCGGCCGGGTTCAGGCCGCCGAAGGTCTGCTCCGAGATCTCCTTCGCAAACGGCACGGTCTCATCGATCAGTGCCAGCCCGGCGGGCGTGACCGTTACCACCACCTTGCGCCGGTCATTGGGATCGTGCGACACCGCAATCAGCTCGCGCGACTTCAGCCGGTCGATAATGCCCCGCACCGTGGCCTGGTCGATGGCGGTGGCGCGCACCACCTCGTTCATCGAACACGGCTGGCGGTCCCTGACCGCGCACAGCACCACGAACTGCGCCGCGGTCAGCTGCGAATCCGGGATGGTCTGCTGGAAGATCGCCACATGGCGCTGGTAGGCGCGCCGCAGCAGGTGGCCCACCTGCTCGGTGAAATCGTAGTCGGCGGCGGTCTTGCCGGAAGGCGTGTCGGAGGGTTGGGCCACGAACCTGGTGTAGTGGGTAAGGTGACCCAGAGTATACCGAGGAAGGGCGCCGGGAAGGTGGCCGGCGCCGCCGAGGTGATGCCCAATGCCATTGCGTCTTTTCGAATACAATCGTCGGGTCGTTTCGCGGGGCCTACGTGCCCGCCCGCTTTCCCCCTGTATTCCCCGTGCCCGCCTCCCAGAAGTCTCTCGCCGCACCTGCCGCGCTGCCATCGCCGCAGCGCTCGGGCCTTGTCATCGCCGCCGTCGGCGCGGTGCTGTTCTCCGCCAAGGCGATCGTTGCCAAGCTGATGTACCGCTACAACGTCGATGCGGTGATGGTGATCACGCTGCGCATGCTGTTCGCGGTGCCGCTGTTCATGGCGATCGGCTGGTGGCAGTCGCGCCGGCTGGCGCCCCTGTCGTGGGCGGATCGCGGCCGCGTGGTGTTTCTCGGCTTTATCGGCTACTACCTGTCGAGCTTCCTCGATTTCATCGGCCTGCAATACATCACCGCCGGGCTGGAGCGGCTGATCCTGTTCCTGACGCCGTCGTTCGTGCTGCTGGCCACCGCGCTGGTGTTCCGCCGGCCGATCGCCATGCGCCAGTGGCTGTCGCTGCTGCTGGCCTACGCCGGCATCGTGCTGGTATTCGCGCATGACCTGGACGTCAGCGGCAGCCAGGTGTGGCTCGGCGGCGCGCTGGTGCTGGGCAGCGCCTTGACCTATGGTATCTACCTGATCCTGAGCGGCGAGCTGGTGCGGCGCATCGGCTCGCTGCGGCTGGTGGCGTATGCGATGTGCGTCTCGACCGCCTGTTGCGTGATCCAGTACCTGGTGCTGGGCCGGCCGGTGGCGGAACTGGCGCAGCCGGCGCCGGTGATGTGGCTGTCACTCATCAATGCGGTGTTCTGCACCGTGCTGCCGGTGTCGCTGACCATGGTGGCGGTGGCGCGCATCGGCGCGCCGATGGCGTCGCAGGCGGGCATGATCGGCCCGGTGTCGACGCTGTTCCTGGCCTTCTGGCTGCTGGGCGAGCCCGTCAGCGGCGTGCAGCTGGCCGGCAGTGCGCTGGTGATGGGCGGCATGTATTTGCTGTCGGCAAGAAAGACGTGATTCCGGGCCGGCCCCGGAGCTGGCCTTCCAAAGACAACAGACAAAGGAGAAAGACATGGATCTGGGACTGCGCGGCAAGCATGCGCTGGTATGCGGCGCCAGCAAGGGCCTGGGCTTTGCCTGCGCCGACGCGCTGGCGGCCGAGGGCGTTGACGTGGTGATCGTGGCGCGCGGCGCCGAGGCGCTGGAGAAGGCCGCTGCCGGCCTGCGCGCGCGCCATGGCCGCCGCGTGGTCGCGGTGGCGACCGACATCACCACGCCCGAAGGCCGCAAGGCGGCGCTGGACGCGGTGGCCAAGCTGGGCGATCTCGACATCCTGGTCAACAACGCCGGCGGTCCGCCGCCGGGCAACTTCCGCGACTGGGAGCGCAGCGACTGGCTGGCCGCGCTGGACGCCAACATGCTGACCCCGATCGAGCTGATCAAGGCCACCGTCGACGGCATGATCGCGCGCAAGTGGGGCCGCATCATCAATATCACCAGCGGCGCGGTCAAGGCGCCGATCGATGTGCTGGGCCTGTCCAATGGCGCGCGCTCGGGCCTGACCGGCTTTGTCGCGGGCGTGGCGCGCGAAGTGGCGCAGCACGGCGTGACCATCAACAACCTGCTGCCGGGCCCGTTCAACACTGACCGCCTGCTCAAGACCCTGGAAGGCGGCGCCAAGAAGGCCGGCCTGAGCGTCGATGAGGTGGCGCAGCGCCGCGCCGCGGCGAACCCGTCGCGCCGCTTCGGCGAGCCGGCCGAGTTCGGTGCCACCTGCGCCTTCCTGTGCAGCCGCCATGCCGGCTTCATCACCGGGCAGAACATCCTGCTCGACGGCGGCGCCTATCCGGGCACCTTCTGATTCCGCTGCTTTCACTTGTTTCCTGACGTTCACCGACCCCCGCAACAAGGAACCCCTGATGACTCGCCCCCGCATCGCGCTGATCGCCCATGACCACAAGAAGGACGATATCGTCGCCTTCGCCACGCGCCACCGCGCCTTCCTCTCGCAGTGTGAGCTGCTGGCCACCGGCACCACTGGCGGGCGCCTGATCGACGAGGTCGGGCTGGAGGTGACGCGGATGCTGTCGGGGCCGTGGGGCGGTGACCTGCAGATCGGCGCGCAGCTGGCGGAAGGCCTGGTGCGCGCCGTGGTGTTCCTGCGCGACCCGATGACGCCGCAGCCGCATGAACCCGATATCAACGCGCTGGTGCGCGCCTGCGACGTGCACAACGTGCCCTGCGCCACCAACGTGGCCACTGCCGAGCTGTTGATCGCCGGGCTGACGCGCGAGGCTGAAGCCGGCAACTGAATTCCCATCGATACAACACCATAGCGAAGGAGCGACACAGATGAGCAAAGCCATCCGGATCGAGCAGACCGGCGGTCCCGAAGTCATGCAGTGGGTCGATGTCGAAGTGGGCGAGCCCGGCCCCGGCCAGGTGCGCGTGCGCCATGAGGCGGTGGGCCTGAACTACATCGATGTCTATTTCCGCACCGGGCTGTACAAGCAGCCGCTGCCGGGCGGGCTGGGCATGGAAGGCGCCGGCGTGGTCGAAGCGGTGGGCGAGGACGTGCGCCACGTCGCCGTGGGCGACCGCGTGGCCTACGCCGGCCGACCCACCGGCGCCTACGCGCAGGTGCGGGTGATGCCGGCCGATATCGTGGTGCGGCTGCCCGATGCGATCCCGTTCGACACCGCCGCGGCGATGATGCTGCAGGGCCTGACGGCGCAGTACCTGATCCGCGACAGCTACAAGGTGCAGCCGGGCGACACGGTGCTGCTGCATGCCGCCGCCGGCGGCGTCGGCCTGATTGCGAGTCAGTGGCTCAAGGCGCTCGGCGTGACCGTGATCGGCACCGTCGGCAGCGACGAGAAGGCCGAACTGGCGCGCGCCAACGGCTGCGCCCACACCATCGTCTACACGCGTGAGTCGTTCGTGGAGCGGGTCAGGGAGATCACCAACGGCAAGGGTGTGCCGGCGGTCTATGACTCGATCGGCAAGGACACCTTCCAGGGCTCGCTCGACTGCCTGGCGCCGCGCGGCACCATGGTCAGCTTCGGCAACGCCTCGGGCCCGGTGCCGCCGTTCGACCTGTCGGTGCTGGGCAACAAGGGCTCGCTGCGGCTGACGCGGCCGACGCTGATGACCTACGTGGTGCACCGCGAACTGCTGGAGCCGATGGTGGCCGACCTGTTCGACGCCGTGGCCACCGGCAAGGTGAAGATCGACATCCGCCAGCGCTACGCGCTGTCTGAGGTGGCGCAGGCGCATCGCGACCTGGAATCGCGCAAGACCACGGGCTCGACCATCCTGCTGCCGAACTGAGCAACAGCCAGGCAGGCAAGCAAAAGCCCCGGGGCGGCAGGCGCTGCCCCGGGGCTTTTGCTTTGAGCGATGCCGTCAGTGCGGCCGGACCGTGGTGGCGGTGGCGCGCGTCTGCGCCTGGCGCAGGATATGCGGCGGCAGGCGCTTCAGGATCAGGTGCACCGCCAGCGGAATCAGCACCACGTCATCGACAATGCCCAGGCCCGCGACCACGTCGGGGATCAGGTCGATCGGCGAGATTGCGTAGAGCAGCAGCCCGATGGCGGCGGGCTTGAGCCAGGGCGGCGCGTCCGGATGGCGCAGCGCGTACCAGAACAGGCGGCCGTCGCGGCGAACCAGCGTCCACAGGGCCGAAAATCGCTTCCACATGAGAGGCCTCCTTCACATTGCGGGCGCCGGTCACTGGCGCATGCACAGATAGCTTGGGCCGTTATCGGCGGCTTCAAGTTCCGGAGGTGCAGGGGGATGCCTTGGGGATAGCCAAGGCTGGCGGTTTGCTCCCCTCTCCCGCTTGCGGGAGAGGGGCGGGGGCGGGGGAGAGGGCAGGAGGGTCAAAGGCTGAGGGCGGTGGGTGAACACCGTTGGCTTCGCTTGGTGTGGCTCCTAGCCAAACCACCCCTCTCCCCGACCCTCTCCCGCTGAGGGGAGAGGGAGAACACCTTGCTTTGGCAAGCTCAGGCGGCTCTGGTGCACCATCAGCCCGGGATCTTGCCTTCCACGCCTTCGACGTAGAACTTCACGCCATGCAGGAAGCCGTCGTCGGCCACCTGGTCCTTGGCCAGCTGTTCCTTGCCGGTGTTGTCCTTGATCGGACCCTTCCAGATCGGTGCGCTGCCGTCGGCGATGCCCTTCTTGCGCTCTTCGACCAGCGCCTTGACGTCAGCCGGCACGTCGGCGTTGAAGCCCTTCAGGTCGATCATGCCTTCCTTCAGGCCCCACCACGTGGTGCTGTTCTTCCACTGCTTGTTCAGCACGTCTTCCACCACCTTGTTGTAGTAGACGCCCCACGAGATCACCGACGCGGCCAGGTGGGCCTTGTCGCCGAACTTGCTCATGTCGCTGTCCCAGCCGAAGGCGTGCACGCCCTTTTCCTGCGCGGTCTGCACCACGGCGGCGGAGTCAGTGTTCTGCATCAGCATGTCGACGCCCTGGCCGATCAGCGTGGTGGCGGCTTCGCGCTCCTTGCCCGGATCGAACCACTTGTTGACCCACACCACCTTGACCGTGGCCTTGGGGTTGACGCTGCGCGCGCCCAGCGTGAACGAGTCGATATTGCGGATCACCTCGGGGATGGGCACCGATGCCACCACGCCCATCTTGCCGGTCTTGCTCATCTTGCCGGCGACCACGCCCGCCAGGTAGGCGCCCTCATAGGTGCGCACGTCGTACTGGGCCAGGTTCTCGGCGGTCTTGAAGCCGGTGGCGTGCTCGAACTTCACGTCCGGGAATTCCTTGGCGACCTTGAGCATCGACTCCATGTAGCCGAAGGTGGTGCCGAAGATCAGCTTGTTGCCCTGGCTGGCCAGGTCGCGGAACACGCGCTCGGCGTCGGCGGCGGATTCGGGCACGTTCTCGACGAAGGAGGTCTTGACCTTGTCGCCGAACTTCTCTTCCACGGCCTTGCGGCCGTTGTCATGCGCGAAGGTCCAGCCGGCATCGCCGACCGGTCCGATATAAACGAAGGCGACCTTGAGCGGCTCGGCCTTCTGCTCGGCCGCGGGCGCTGGGGCCGTGCCTGCCGTCTCGGCAGGCTTGTCGGCCTCTTTCTTGCCGCAGCCCGCGAGGGCCAGCACGGCGGTGGCGGCCAGGGCCGCCAGGGTCTTCCTGCGCGTGACGATCATGATTTCTCCTTGTGATGAATTGTTGGTAGCTCAGGGATTTCCGTCAAAAAATCGAGGCTCAGGCATTGCCGGGCCGGAAGGGCTTGCCCAGCGAGGCGGGCATGTTCAGCCGGATCCAGGCCGGATTGCGCGAGATCAGCGCCAGCACCACGATGGTGGCCGCGTACGGCAGCATCGACAGGAACTGCGACGGCACCGACACGCCGATCCCTTGCAGGTAGAACTGCAGGATGGTCACGCCGCCGAACAGCCACGCCCCCACCAGCACGCGGCCCGGACGCCAGGTGGCAAAGGTGGTCAGTGCCAGTGCGATCCAGCCGCGGCCGGCGACCAGGTTCTCGACCCACATCGGCGTGTACACCAGCGACAGGTAGGCGCCGGCCAGCCCGCAGCAGGCACCGCCGAACAGCAGTGCGCCAAAGCGGATGGTGCGCACCGGGTAGCCCAGCGCGTGCGCCGATTCCGGCGACTCGCCGATCGCGCGCAAGGTCAGCCCCGCGCGCGTGCGGAACAGGAACCACATGATGGCAAAGCACAGCAGCAGGCTGAAATACACCATCCAGTGATGTTGGAAGAAGGCCGGCCCGACGAAGGGCAGGTCGGCCAGGCCGGGCACGGCCTTGGCCTGCGCCGGCATGGCGAAGCCCACAAAGCGCTGGCCCATGAAGGCCGACAGCCCGGTGCCGAAGATCGACAGCGCCAGGCCAGTGGCAACCTGGTTGGTGGCCAGCACCAGCGCCAGCCATGAGAACAGCGTGGCCATCAGCATGCCGGCGAGCGCGCCGGCGGCAAAGCCAAGCAGCGGCGACTGGGTCTGGTAGCCGACCATGAAGCCGGCCACCGCGGCCACCAGCATCATGCCTTCGGCGCCCAGGTTGAGCACGCCCGAGCGTTCGTTGATCAGCAGGCCAAGCGCGGCCAGCAGCAGCGGCGTGCCCGCGTTGATGGCGGTGGCGATGAGGGGAGCGAATTGTTCCATATTGTTCTGTAGCTCCGCTCAGGCCGTGGTGGCGCGCCAGCGCAGGCGGTTTTCGATCAGCGTGTCGCAGGCCAGCAGGAAGAACAGCAGCATGCCCTGGAACACCCAGCCTATGGCCGATGGCAGGCCCAGGCGCGACTGCGCCATCTCGCCGCCGATATAGAACAGCGACATCATGATGCCGCCGAAGACCGTGCCGACCGGATGCAGCCGGCCGATAAAGGCGACGATGATGGCGGTGAAGCCGTAGCCCGGCGAGATCGACGGCAGCAGCTGGCCGATCGGGCCGGTCACTTCGAACGCGCCCGCCAGGCCCGCGGTGGCGCCCGAGATCAGCAGTGCGCTCCACAGCGCGCTGCGCGCCGAGAAGCCCGCGTAGCGCGCCGCCGCCGGCGCGGTGCCGCCCACCTGCAGCCGATAGCCCGCGAAGCTGCGGAACACGAACACGGTCATCACCGCCACCAGCACCAGCATCACGGCAAAGCCGGCATGCAGGCGCGAGCCCGACATCAGGTTGGGCAGCAGGTACTCGGACGAGAACACCTTCGACTGCGGGAAGTTCATGCCGTTGGGATCCTTCAGCGGCCCGTTGACCACCCACAGCAGCAGTTGCTGCGCGATATAGGTGAGCATCAGCGAGACCAGGATCTCGTTGGCGTTGAACCTGTCCTTGAGCACCGCCGTGAGCGAGGCCCACAGCATGCCGCCGATCATGCCGGCGAGTGAAGCCAGCACCAGCACCACGGTGCCGTTCATGGCCTGGCCAGGCACGTCGAAGTAAAGCACGGCGGCGCCGGCGCAGATGCCGCCGGCAATCAGCTGCCCGTCGGCGCCGATATTCCACACGTTGGCGCGGTAGCACACCGACAGGCCGAGTGCGCACAGCACCAGCGGCACGGTCTTGAGCAGCACCTCGCCGATGGCGCGCTGGTCGCGCAGCGGATCGGCCAGGAAGACCTTGAGCGCGGCCACGGGATCCTTGCCGAGCACCACGAACAGCAGAGCGCCGAACAGCAGCGTCAGCGCCAGTGCGATCACCGGCGAGGCATAGGCCATGGTGCGCGAGGGCAGGCCACGCGGCGCCAGTGAGAGGGGGGAGCGGGGCAGCAGTTGTCGCACATCAGTCATGGCTTGCCACCTCCTCGCCGGATGTCGCCTGGGCGGGCCCGCCTTGCCACAGTCCGCTCATCCACAGGCCGACCTGCTCGCGCGTGGCGGTCTCGGTCGGCACCGAGGGCGACAAGCGGCCCTTGGCGATCACGTGCAGCCGGTCGCAGATCGCGAACAGCTCATCGAGCTCTTCCGACACCACCAGGATGGCGCAGCCGGTGGCCTTCAGCGCCAGGATCTCGTTGTGGATCTGCGCCGCGGCGCCCACGTCCACGCCCCAGGTCGGTTGTGCCACGATCAGTACCTTCGGGCCGCTTTCGATCTCGCGGCCGACAATGAATTTCTGCAGGTTGCCGCCGGAAAGGCTGCGCGCCAGCGCCTCGGGGCCGCTGGCCTTGACGCGGAAGCGGTTGATCACCGCCGCGGCCAGGCCGGTGGCGGCCTTGGGCGAGATCATGCCCCGCCGCACGTAGGGCCGCGTCTGGTGCGACAACAGGATATTGGTGGCCAGGCTCATGCCCGGCACCGCGCCGCGGCCCAGGCGTTCTTCCGGCACGAAGGCCAGGCCGGCGCGGCGGCGCTGGCGTGCATCGCGCTTGCCCACCAGCTTGCCTCCAAGCTGCACCGATACGTTGGCCGCGCGCGTGTCTTCGCCCGACAGCGCTGCCAGCAGTTCCTGCTGGCCGTTACCGGAGACCCCGGCGATGCCGACGATCTCGCCCGCGTGCACGTCCAGCGAAATCCGGTTCAGCTCAGTGGCGAAGGCATGCGCGCGCGGCAGCGACAGCTCCTGCACGCTCAGCCGCACCGGGCCGCGAAAGGCAGCCACGCGCGTCTCGCGCGGAGGCTCGCCGCCGATCATCAGCCGCGACAGCGACGCCGCGGTTTCCTGGCGCGGATCGCATACGCCGGTGACCTTGCCCATGCGCATCACGGTGGCCTGATGGCACAGCGCGCGGATCTCGTCGAGCTTGTGGCTGATGTAGAGGATGCTGGTGCCTTCGGCGGCCAGCTGGCGCAGCGTGACGAAGAGTGTTTCCACTGCCTGCGGGGTCAGCACCGAGGTGGGTTCGTCCAGGATCAGCAACTGCGGATTGGCCAGCAGCGCGCGCACGATTTCCACGCGCTGGCGCTCGCCGACCGACAGCGTATGCACATGGCGGTTCGGCTCCAGGGGCAGGCCGTAGCGCTCGGCGGTGGCGCGGATGCGCTCGGCCAGCTGTTTCATGTTGCCTTGCTGTCCGGCGGGCAGGCCGAGCGCGATATTCTCGGTCACGGTCAGCGTGTCGAACAGCGAGAAATGCTGGAACACCATGGCGATACCCAGGTTGCGGGCGTCGTGCGGGCTGTTGATGGTGACCGGCGCCCCGTTGAAGTGCATCTCGCCTGCATCCGGACGGACCGCGCCAAAGATAATCTTCATCAGGGTGGACTTGCCTGCGCCGTTTTCACCCAGCACGGCATGGATCTCGCCGGGCGCGACGCTGAGGCTGACGTCGTCATTGGCGACGACGCCCGGGTAGCGCTTGCTGATATGGGCCAGCGCCAGCCTGGGAGGGAGTTGTGATGTCACTGAGGCGGCTCGGGTTGTTGTGGTGGCAGCAACGTGGGATGAGTCAACAGCGCGGCAGTGCGTGGCGCAGCATCGCCGCGACGCATTGCAGCATTCATCATGGTTTGGTGATGCCCGATATTGGTGATGGATTATATAAGTGAGAGGGGACCGGGCGGGCCGATTCCGGCGTCATTCCAGTCCCTGCAATGGTTTGGGGGTGGTTGCAAGTCGCGTGCCGGCCACAGCACGAAAAAAAGCCGCTGGCTCCTTGCGGAGCCAGCGGCTGGACTGGAGCAGCAGCGGGCGGCCAGGGCGGCCGCTCGCAGGCAGGACTCAGGCGCTGGTGGTGGCGGCGCTGGTGGCGAAGCGCCCGTCGCGGAAATCCGCCAGCGTCTGGTAGATCTGCTCCTGCGTGTTCATCACGAACGGCCCGTACTGCGCGATCGGCTCGTTCAGCGGCTGCCCCGCGATCAGCAGGAAGCGCGCGTCGGCCTCGGCCCGGACGATGACGCCGTCAGACTGGCCGGCGTTGTCCAGCACGCCCATGCGCTGGGCCTCGATCACGGCGCGGTCGTCGCCGCTGCCGATCGAGACCTCGCCCCGGTACACGTAGACGAACGCGTTGTGCCCGGCCGGCAGCGCCTGCGCAAAGGTCTGGCCGGCCGGCAGGTGCACGTCCAGGTAGACCGGCTCGGTCACCGGGCGCGTGATCGCGCCGGCCACGCCGTGCGTGGCGCCCGCCAGCACGCGCACCGTGCCGCCGTTGTCCAATGCCACCGTCGGGATCTCGGCGGCGGGCAGGTCGCGGTACCACGGCGCGGTCATCTTGTCCGCGGCCGGCAGGTTCAGCCACAGCTGGAAGCCTTCCATGCGGCCGTCTTCCTGCTCGGGCATTTCCGAGTGGACCACGCCGGCGCCCGCCACCATCCACTGCGCGCCGCCGTTCTGCAGCAGGCCCTCGTTGCCGGCGCTGTCGCGATGGCGCATGCGCCCGGCCAGCATGTAGGTGATGGTCTCGAAGCCGCGGTGCGGATGATCGGGGAAGCCGCCGATGTAGTCGTCCTTGCTGTCGGTGCCGAAGGCATCGAGCATCAGGAACGGGTCCAGCCGGCGCTGCAGGTTCTGCGTCAGCACGCGGGTCAGCTTGACGCCGGCGCCGTCCGAGGTGGCGATGCCCCGCACGACGCGGTCCACGGCGCGCGAGCGTTGCACGGTTTCGGCGGTGGCGGCGGGAACGGTGGCGAGGGTGGTGGCAAGGGTGTCCATGTCTTTCTCCTGTGGGCGGGGCCCGGGCGGCAATGGCCAGGCCGGGTTCCGTCGTTTCAGCTACCTCGTCAATTTAGTGGTTTGGCGCGGAAAGAGTAGAGGGTCGCCGGGCAACAGATTGTTCTGCTGGCGTACCAATTGGCTACGTCGGCCTCTGCGAATTCAGAACGATCCGAGTGATCGCGATGTGCCGATTGATGCACGGCCGAAACTGCCGTCCCAGTGCTGCCAATTCGCGCCAGATCGGCGCAGGAAGACCGGAAGAATGCGGGAAGATGACAGGATCGATGAAGATCGCTATAATAGCGCTCTCTTTGTCATCCGTTGAAGCGAGATGCGGGGGTTGAAAAACCTCGCTAGCCCTTGCCAGTCAACGGCCGATGGACCGGCGGCGCGTCGGAAAACTTCAATATTTGCGCTGCCACTGGCCAACCGATCGCAACAAGCTTGCGCCGCCGGTTGCGCCGCTTCAGGGACTGCCATCCAACCCGGCATCCCGTCAATCGGACTTCCCGCCCACGGCGGAGGAATCCACAGACCGTCCGCCGGCAATCGTGCCGGTCATGGCGGCAATGCAATCTGAACCGGGACTGGTGGCGCCCTATCTCCGCACGCACCAGCCCATATTGTTTTCCATCGCCGGGAAGTGGCGTGCTGCGCGCTTTTCGGTTTCGGAAAAGGGGAGAGTATGTCAAAGCAATCGGCACGGGCCTTCGCCTGGGCAGGACTGACGCTGGCCGCGCTGGCTGCACTGGTGGCATGGATCGGCGTCGATGTGATCCGCCAGTACCAGGAGCGCCTGCTCTACGACGTGGCCGACCACCTGCGCCTGGTGGTGCTGTCCATGGCGCTGGCGCTGGCCACCGGCGTCCCGGCCGGCATCGCGCTGAGCCGCCCGTGCATGCGCCGCTGGGCCGACCGCCTGATGCAGGTCTTCAACGTGGGCAATACCGTGCCGTCGCTGGCGGTGCTGGCGCTGGCCCTGGCCGTGCTCGGCATCGGCGAGCGGCCCGCCATCCTGGCGCTGTGGCTGGCCTCGCTGCTGCCGATCGTGCGCAACACCTACGAAGGCCTGCGCAATGTCTCGCCCACGCTGCTGGAAGCGGCGCGTGGCATCGGCATGACGCCGGTGCAGCGCCTGGTGCGCGTGGAACTGCCCAACGCGCTGCCGGTGATGCTGGCCGGCATCCGCATCGCCCTGGTCATCAACGTGGGCACGGTGCCGCTGTCGTTCCTGATCGGTGCCAACAGCCTGGGCGAGCTGATCTTCCCGGGCATCTACCTGAACAACCAGCCGCTGCTGCTGCTGGGCGCGGCCGCCACGGCGCTGCTGGCGCTGGCACTGGACGCGCTCTTTGCCGCCGCCGGCCAACTGTACCTGCGCCGCCGCGGCCTGGCGCGCTGAACATGGGGACCGAAATGGAAAACCAGATGCAATTCATCCGCCGCCGTGCCCGGCGCGTCGCCCTGGTGGTGGCTGCCGTCACCGCTTTTGCGGCGGGCCTGGCGCTGGCCACTGCGCCTGAAGCGCATGCCGAGGCCACGCCGATCCGCGTGGGCGGCAAGAACTTCACCGAGCAGCTGCTGCTGTCGTCGATGACTTCGAAGTACCTGCGCGCCAAGGGCCTCACCACCGAACTGACCGCCGGCCTGGGCAGCACGCTGATGCGCCAGGCGATGGAGAGCAACCAGCTCGACGTGGTGTGGGACTACACCGGCACCGCGCTGATCGTGTTCAACAAGGTCCAGGAAAAACTGGGCGCCAGGGAAAGCTACGAGCGCGTCAAGCAGATGGACGGCGCGCGCGGGCTGGTGTGGCTCGATGCCTCGAACATCAACAACACCTATGCGCTGGCGATGCCGAAGCAACGCGCGGCCAGCGGCGTGACCACGCTGTCGGGCTTTGCCGAGCAGATGCGCAAGGCCGGCCCAGACACCGGCCATCCGTTCGCGGTCGACATGGAATTCGCTGCGCGCCCGGACGGCCTGGAGCCGCTCAAGGCGCTGTACAAGCTGCCGTTCTCGCGCCGCGACGTGATTCAGCTGGACCCGGGCCTGGTCTACACCGCACTGAAGAACAACCAGGTCGAGCTGGGCCTGGTCTATGCCACCGACGGCCGCGTCAAGGGTTTCGACCTGGTGCTGCTGGAAGACGACCTGCACTTCTTCCCGCCTTACAACGCCGTGCCGGTGGTGCGCAAGCCGGTGCTGGACCAGCACCCGGAGCTGGCGGGCCTGCTCAACGCGCTGGCGGCCAAGCTCGACAACGAGAGCATGACCGACATGAACTACAAGGTGGACATCGGCCAGCAGCCGGTGGACAAGGTCGCGGAGGATTTCCTGCGTAGCCACGGACTGATCTGAGGAGGGCCGCATGGACTTGTTCTCTTACCTGCAGCACAGCTGGCCCACGTTGCTGAAAATGACCGGCGAGCACCTGGCGCTGGTGGGCTCGGCGGTGGGGCTGGCGATCCTGATCGGGGTGCCGCTGGGCATCGTGATCACGCGCTTCCGCGCGCTGGCCACGCCGCTGCTGGCGCTGGCCACGATCGTGCTGACGCTGCCGTCGATCGCGCTGTTCGGGCTGATGATCCCGATCTTCGCGCGCTTCGGCCACGCGCTGGGCTACGTGCCCGCGGTGACGGCGGTATTCCTGTACTCGCTGCTGCCGATCATGCGCAACACCTACACCGCGCTGGCCAATGTCGACCCGGGCATCCAGGAAGCGGGCCGCGGCATCGGCATGACCACCTGGCAACGCATGCGGCTGGTGGACCTGCCGCTGGCGGTGCCGGTGATCCTCGGCGGCGTGCGTACCGCCGTGGTGATGAATATCGGGGTTGCCACCATTGCCGCCATCATCGGCGCGGGTGGCCTTGGGGTGCTGATCCTGCAGGCGATCAGCCAGAGCAACATGAGCAAGCTGGCCGTGGGCGCGGTCCTGGTCAGCCTGCTCGCCATCGTGGCGGACGCCTTCCTGCAGTGGCTGCAGCGGGCGCTGACGCCGAAGGGAATCCGCATATGATCGAACTCGACCAACTCACCAAGTCCTTCCCGCAGAAAGACGGCACCGAAACGCGCGCCGTCGACGCCGTGTCGCTGACGGTGCCGCGCGGCGAGATCTGCGTCTTCCTTGGCCCCTCGGGCTGCGGCAAGACCACCACGCTGAAGATGATCAACCGGCTGATCGAGCCGACCTCGGGCACGGTGCGTATCGAGGGCGAGGATACGCGCGGCCTTGACGGCGTGACCCTGCGCCGCAAGATCGGCTACGTGATCCAGCAGATCGGCCTGTTCCCCAACATGACCATCGAAGAGAACATCATGGTGGTGCCGCGCCTGCTGGGCTGGGACAAGAAGCAATGCCGCGAGCGCGCGCGCGAGCTGATGGCGATGGTGCAGCTCGACCCCAACCGGCTGCTCACGCGCTATCCGCGCGAGCTCTCCGGTGGCCAGCAGCAGCGCATCGGCGTGATCCGCGCGCTGGCGGCCGATGCGCCGCTGCTGCTGATGGACGAGCCCTTCGGCGCGGTCGACCCGATCAACCGCGAGAGCATCCAGAACGAGTTCCTGCAGATGCAGCGCCAGCTCGGCAAGACCGTCATCATGGTCTCGCACGATATCGACGAAGCCATCAAGCTGGCCGACAAGGTAGCGGTGTTCCGCCGCGGCAAGCTGGTGCAGTTCGACCACCCCGACGCGCTGCTGGCGCATCCGGCCGATGAGTTCGTGCAGGCCTTCGTCGGCCATGACAACACGCTCAAGCGCCTGCTGCTGGTGCGCGCCGGCGACGCCGCCACCATGCCGCCGAGCTGCCGCCCCGACATGCCGCTGGCCGAGGCGCTGGCCGTGATGGACGATGCCGACGTGCGCCACCTGCCGGTGGTGGACGACGCCCAGGTCGCGCTGGGCTACGTCACGCGCCGCGATGCGCGATCCGGCAAGGGTCAGTGCAGTGATGTGATGCGCCCGTTCGCCGTCACCGCGGCCTTCGACGAGCACCTGCGCATCGTCCTGTCGCGCATGTACCAGCACAACACCAGCTGGCTGCCGGTGATGGGTGCGGACGGCGCCTACCTGGGCGAGGTCACGCAGGAATCGATCGCGGGGTACCTGAGTTCGGGACGTTCGCGCGGGCAGGCCGGGGCGCTGGCCGCCACCGCTTCCGCGCCGCTGCGGGCGGCGGCCT
>NZ_JFJW01000065.1:0-44663 GCF_000611125.1 Cupriavidus sp. SK-4 | reverse complement strand
GGCAGGGCGGCGGCGTCCGCGCTATGCTAGGTGCATGCTCCGCTATTGCCGCTCGCCCCTGTGTCTGGTCGTCGAAACCCGCTGGCTGATACCGCGCGGGTTTGACGGCTTCACGCCCGGTCCGCTGATCCTGCTGCGCCCCGGCGCCAGCCAGGCGCTGATCGAGCATGAGAAGGTGCATGTGCGCCAGTTCTGGCGCAGCTGGGGCCTGATGGGCGTGCTCTACCTGGCCAGCCGGCGCTGGCGCCTGCGCTATGAAGTGGAGGCCTACCGCGAACAGCTGCGGCACAGCCCGCGGGGCGCGGCGCATGGCCTGGCGCGCGTGCTGGCGTGCAAGTACCGGCTCAGGATTTCAGAAGCCGAGGCGTACCGGCTGCTGACGCAAGACCTGCACGGCGATGCCGA
This sequence comes from Cupriavidus sp. SK-4, assembly GCF_000611125.1. Taxonomy (NCBI): domain Bacteria; kingdom Pseudomonadati; phylum Pseudomonadota; class Betaproteobacteria; order Burkholderiales; family Burkholderiaceae; genus Cupriavidus; species Cupriavidus sp. SK-4. The sequence goes on along the minus strand of NZ_JFJW01000065.1, from coordinate 44,258 downwards.
ATGAAAACGGCCCGCACCAGTCACTGGCGCGGGCCGTTTCTCTTGTCTGGCGGAAGCGGTGAGATTCGAACTCACGGATGGGTCACCCCATCGGCAGTTTTCAAGACTGCTGCCTTAAACCACTCGGCCACGCTTCCTGGAAGTGCGGGCATTGTAGCGCGAAAGGGCATGGGCCCCGCGCGCTGCCGCCTGCAGACCTGACGGTCAGGCCGCGCATTATACAAGGCCCGCGTGGATCGATGGTGGTCTTGTGCTGCGGCACGCAGGCGCGCGTAAACTTCCTGCCACATCCACTGCCGCGGATGTCGGCGTCTGTCTGACATTACGGAACCTTCACATGCCGGCATCGCTCATATTGTCGTGCCGGATGGCGCGGTGTGTGCCGCATCCCCGGCTTTCGCCTGGCAACAGAGGAGAACTCAAAATGCGAATCCATAGCAAGAAATGGCTGATCGTTCCGGTGGCCGCAGCGGCTGTGCTGGCCGGTTGTGCCGCGCCGTATGACAGCGGCTACAACACCGGCTACAACGCCCCGCCTCCGGGGTACCAGACTCCCAACACCTCGCAGGCTCCGGCTGGCGCGGTGTACTACGGCCGTGTGGAATCGATTGAACCGATCACCAGCACGCAAGGCAGCTCGGGCCTGCTCGGCACCGTGATCGGCGGTGCGGCCGGCGGCCTGCTGGGCCACCAGATCGGCGGCGGGCGCGGGCAGACCGCGGCGACCATCGGCGGTGCCGTGGTCGGCGCCGTGGCCGGCAACCAGATCGAGAAGCGCGCGGGCAGCAACACCCAGACCGCGTACCGCGTCAACGTGCGCCTGGATGATGGCCGCATCGCCACGGTGACGCAGTCGAGCCTGGGCAACCTGCAGGTGGGCATGCGCGCACGCGTGGCCAACGACATGGCAACGCCGTACTGATATGCCAGCCTGACGTTTGCCAGCATGTAAAAGGCCACGCATCGCGTGGCCTTTTTTTGTGCCGGTGCAAGGCGGCGCTCAGTCCTTCAGGAACATCTCCTGCAGGTCGTTGAGGAAGCGCCGGCCCAGCTCGGTGGGGCGGATGGTGGTCAGGTCCGCTTCCAGCAGCCCTTTCTTTTCTGCCTCGGCCAGCTGCTTGCTGATGGTGTGCAGCGGCAGCCCGGTGTAGTCGTGGAAGCTCGATGCCGGCACGCCATCGGTCAGGCGCAGGGCGTTGAGCATGAACTCGAACGGCAGTTCGTCGGCGCCGACATCGCGCGCTTCCTGCACGGCATTGCCGGCCAGCGCCCGCTCCATGTAGGTGGCCGGATGCTTGTGCCGCATCTGGCGCAGTATCCGATGCGGGAACGACAGCTTGCCGTGCGCGCCGGCGCCGATGCCGAGGTAGTCGCCGAAGCGCCAGTAGTTCAGGTTGTGGCGCGCCTCGCGATGCGGCTTTGCATAGGCCGAGGTTTCGTAGTGCCGGTAGCCGGCCTCGGCCGTTCGCGCTTCGATCCAGTCCTGCATCTCGTACGCGCTGTCGTCGTCCGGCAGCGCGGGCGGGAATTTGGCGAAGAGGGTGTTGGGCTCCAGCGTCAGGTGGTACAGCGACAGGTGCGTGGTGCCGTACGACAGCGCGGCTTCCACATCCTGCCGGCATTCCTCCAGCGTCTGGCCGGGCAGGGCGTACATCAGGTCCAGGTTGATGTTGTCGAAGCTGGCCTGGGCGATGTCGATCGCCTTGCGCGCCTCGGCACCGCCGTGGATGCGGCCGAGCGCCTGCAGGTGCCGGTCGTTGAAGCTCTGGATGCCGATCGACAGCCGGTTGATGCCGCTGGCGCGGTAGCTGGCGAACTTGTCGGCCTCGAAGGTGCCGGGGTTGGCCTCCATCGTGATCTCGGCGTCGGCATCCAGCGGCAGCAGCGCGCGGATATCCGACAGCAGCCGGTCCATGCCTGCCGCCGACAGCAGGCTGGGCGTGCCGCCGCCGATAAAGACCGTATGCACCGGCCGGCCCCACACCAGCGGCAGCGACTGCTCCAGGTCCGCGCGCAGCGCGTCCAGGTAGATATCTTCCGGGATCTCGTGGTAGTCGGCGCCGGGTGCGGCGTGCGAGTTGAAATCGCAATACGGGCACTTGCGCACGCACCACGGGATATGCACGTACAGCGACAGCGGCGGCGAGCCGGGCAGGCTGATCTGCCCGGGCTTGAGCCAGAGCTGCTTGCTGTCCACGGGCATGGACGCGGAGACCGGTACGATCGGGATCATCGGGTGGCGCTTTGCGCGGCATCGGCCTGCAGCCGTGCCACCAGCGCGCGCAGCGCCTGGGCCCGGTGGCTGACCGTGTTCTTCTCTTCGGGCGACAGCTCGGCGGCGGTCTTGCCCAGGCGCGGCAGCAGGAAGTGCGGGTCGTAGCCAAAGCCGCCCGCGCCGCGCGGCGCGTCGACGACCTCGCCGTGCCAGAGGCCTTCGGCAATGATCGGGCAGGGGTCTTCGGCGTGGCGCACGAATACCAGCACGCAGTAGTAGTGCGCGTGGCGGTTCAGCTTGCCGGCCAGTTGCGAGACCAGGTGCGCATTGTTGGCGGCATCCGACTTGGCCTGCCCGGCCATCTGCGCATAGCGCGCGGAATAGACGCCGGGCGCGCCGTCCAGCGCCTGCACGCAGATGCCGGAATCGTCCGCCAGCGCGGGCAGCCCGGCCAGCCGGCTGGCATGGCGGGCCTTGGCCAGCGCGTTCTCGACAAAGGTGGCAAAGGGCTCTTCGGCCTCGGGAATGCCCAGTTCGCCCTGGGGCACCACGTCAAAGCCAAGCGGAGCCAGCAGCGCGCCGAATTCGCGCAGCTTGCCGGCGTTGTTGGAAGCCAGTACCAGGCGTTGCATCGCGGGTCCCGCTGCTCAGGCCAGGCCGAGCGCTTCGCGCTGGTGCTGCACCAGGCGGGCGATGCCGGCTTCGGCCAGGCGCGTCATGGCGTCCAGGTCGGCGCGGCTGAACGGCGCGCCTTCGGCGGTGCCCTGCACCTCGACAAAGCCGCCGCTGCCGGTCATGACCACGTTCATGTCGGTGTCGCAGCTGCTGTCCTCGGCGTAGTCCAGGTCCAGCACCGGTACGCCGTCGACCATGCCGACCGAGACCGCGGCAACATGGTCGCGGATCGGGCTGGCGGCGATCAGGCCATCGCGCAGCATGGTAGAAACCGCGTCATGGGCGGCGACGAAGGCGCCGGTGATGGCCGCGGTGCGGGTGCCGCCGTCGGCCTGCAGCACGTCGCAGTCCAGGTGGATGGTGTATTCGCCCAGCGCCGCCAGGTCGAACACCGAGCGCATGGCGCGTCCGATCAGGCGCTGGATTTCCTGGGTGCGGCCGGTCTGCTTGCCGCGCGCGGCCTCGCGGTCAGAGCGGGTATGCGTGGCGCGCGGCAGCATGCCGTATTCGGCCGTGACCCAGCCTTCGCCGCTGCCCTTCTTGTGCGGCGGCACCTTGGCCAGCACGCTGGCGGTGCAAAGCACCTTGGTGTCGCCAAAGGCACACAGGACGGAGCCTTCGGCGTGGCGGGTGTAGTGGCGGGTAAGGCTGATGGAACGCAGCGCATCGGCTGCGCGGCCGCTGGGTCGCATGGGATGGTTTGTCCGAATCGGGGAGAGACCGCGATTCTAACGCCGCCAGCCCTGGAGCGCTGCACAGTTGCCCCGGCGCGCCGCCGGGGCAAGGCATTACCGCATCAGGTTGCTGGTCTTGTCGATGGCGGCGCGGATCTCGGCGATCGAGCGCTCGATCTCCTCTTCGGACAGCAGGTCGCTTTCCGAGCCGGTGCGCTCCAGGATCGAGGTGGTGAAGGCGTTCAGCGGCAGGGTGTCGGTCATGACCGAATCCTGCCCCGCCGCATTGCTGTCCAGTTCCCACATCATGGCGATGCCGGTGGTGTTGTCGGCACCTTCGCCGGCGTTCTGCAGCGCCTGCTCAATCAGCGCCGGCACCGCCTGCACCACCGACAGGCGCGACAGCTTGTCCACCAGCGCGGGCTCTTCCAGCGCGCCCCACAGGCCGTCGGAGCAGAGCAGGGCCACGTCGCCCGGCTCCAGCCGCACCGGGCCGCCCAGGTCGATCAGCGGCAGGTTGGGCGAGCCCAGGCAGTTGTAGAGCTTGTTGCGCTCCGGGTGGTTGGCCACGTGCATCGGCAGCACGCGCTCCTGCTGCAGCAGGTTCTCGATCTTGGAGTGGTCGCGCGTGCGCGTCAGCAGCCGGCCCTTGCGCAGCAGGTAATAGCGCGAGTCGCCGGCGTGGGCCCAGTAGATCTGGCCCTGCTGCACCAGGCAGCAGACCACCGTGGTGCGAGGCACGTCCGCCATCTGGTTGGCTTCGGCATAGCGGTGGATCTCGCGGTGGGCCAGCATGATGGTGTCCTGCAGGAACTCGGCCGGGTTGCGCACCGTGGGCCGCGCCTGCACCTGGAACTGGCGCGCCAGCGTCTGCAGCGCCTGCTGCGCGGCGACTTCGCCGTGCGCATGGCCGCCCAGGCCGTCGGCCAGCACCATCAGCAGCGCGTCGCGCGTGAAGCAATAGCCCATGCGGTCCTGGTTGACGCGGCGGCCGCCTTTCCTGCTTTCCTGGTAGACAGAGAATCGCATGTTGGCTTTCAGGGAATTCAGTGGACTGGCCGCAAGCGGGGCGCCAGATTTGTGATTCAGTCGACGCTCGCGCCGGGGACGGGTTCGTCACGCCGGCGCAGCAGGGTCAGGAAGCGCGATGTCGCCGCGGGCCGCTCCGCCGGTGCCATGGCCGGGGCTTGCGTCTGCGGCGCCAGCGTCTGCTCGCCCAGGGCGTTGGTTTGCTCGCGCAACTCCTTCTGCAACCGGAACACGCTCTGCGGGCGCTCGGCCGGCGTCAGCCGCAGGCACCATTCGACCAGGTCCACCAGCCCGTTGGTGTAGCTGCTGCGCAGCCGCGCCAGGGCTTCGCCCATGCGGTCTTCCTTTTCGCGCTGGTTGGCTTCCTGCGGCGGCATGCCGGCCATGCAGGCATAGAGCGTGGCGCCCAGGCTGTAGACATCGGTCCACGGGCCCAGGTCGGAATGCTTGCCATAGAGCTCGGGCGCGGCAAAGCCGGGGGTGTACATCGGCTGGAAGCGGGCCGCTTCCATGGTCAGGGTCTGCCGCGCGGCGCCGAAATCCAGCAGGATCGGGGATTCGTCCTCGCGCAGGTAGATGTTGCCGGGCTTGATGTCCAGGTGCAGCAGCTTGTGGATATGGACCTCGCGCAGGCCGCTCATCAGGTCGTGGAAGACCTTGCGCATGAAATGCTCGCGCAGCACCTTGGGGCCGCCTTGCTGCCGCGCGGCCAGCACGTGCTCCTGCAGCGTCTTGCCCAGCTCGTAGTTCATCACCATGTAGACGGTGGAATTCTCGCGGAAGAAATTCACCACGCGCACCACGCTGGGATGGGAGATGCGGGCCAGCGAGCGGCCCTCTTCAAAGAAGTACTTCAGGCCCAGCCGGAACGCCGCGGCGTTTTCCTCGGGCACCACGGGGATGAGTTCGCCCGGGTTGCGCCGCGCCAGCGAAGCTGGCAGGTATTCCTTGATGGCAACCGGTGCGCCGGTATCGTCGGTGGCCAGGTAGACGAAACTGAACCCCCCGCTGGCCAACTTCTTTACAATACGATAGTTGGACAACAGCGTGCCGACGGGCAGCGGTGCACTCTTCGGTTGTGTCGTGCCCTTTGGCTCTGTCATGGGAATAGGGACCTGATTTGCCTCCGGATTGTCCCGGCTAATCGGTCACTTGTAAAGAACACAAATAAGGGCATTGTTGCCCTCCTTTCAACGTATTGAGAGCGTCCCCGGGACCCCGTGCGGGGCGCTCGAGGCGGGCTCCGCGGGTCGCCAGCAGCCCGGGGCCGCCGCCATTCACGAGAACATCCAATGATCCACAGCATGACAGGCTATGGCCTGGCGACGCGCCAGGCGCCATTGACCAACGCGCAAGGCGAGCCCAGCGGGCGCTCCGCGTCCGTTTCGGTGGAATTCCGCACTGTCAATTCGCGTTTCCTCGACCTGTTGTTCCGGGCCCCGGAAGAGTGCCGCGCCTTCGAGCCGGCCCTGCGCGAGATGCTGATGGCCGAGCTGTCGCGCGGCAAGCTGGAATGCCGCATCAACCTGCAGCGCACCGACGCCGGCGGCGCCACCCTGGCCCTCAACGAAGGGCTGCTGGCGCAGATCCGCGCGCTGGAAACCACCGTCGCCGCCACCTTCGCCAGCGCCGGCACCCTGCGCATGGGCGAGATCCTGCGCTGGCCGGGCGTGCTGGTCGAGCCGGAACTGTCGCAGGAGGCACTGCGCGAGGCGGTGCTGGGCGCCGCGCGCGAGGCGCTGGACCAGTTGCTGGAAGCCCGCCGCCGCGAAGGCGACGCGCTCAAGGCGACGCTGGTGGAGCGCATCGACGCCATGCTGGCGATCGTCGAGCGCCTGACGCCGACCATTCCGCAGCTGATCGCCCATCACCAGGACAAGCTGACCGAGCGCCTGCAGGAAGCCTTCAACCTGGCCGCGCCCACCGGCATGCCGTCGATGAGCCGCGACGAGATCGCCGAGCGCATCCGCCAGGAAGCCACCGTCTACGGCATCCGCATCGACATCGCCGAAGAGCTGTCGCGGCTGCAGGCGCACCTGAACGAGACCCGGCATATCCTGAAGAAGGGCGGCCAGGCCGGCAAGCGCCTGGACTTCATGATGCAGGAGCTCAACCGCGAGGCCAACACGCTTGGCTCCAAGGCCGCCGCCAAGGAACTGGCCGATGCCTCGATGGAGCTCAAGCTGCTGATCGAGCAGATGCGCGAGCAGGTCCAGAATCTCGAATAAAGACAGCCCCAGGAATCACCAAAGAATCATCATGAGCCCAACGCCTCAATCCGTGCCTCACACTGCCATCGATACCGTCTACCCCGGCAACCTCTTCATGGTGGTGGCGCCGTCCGGAGCCGGCAAGTCGACGCTGGTCAACAAGCTGCTGTCGCAGGACCCGGCCATCCGCCTGTCGATCTCGCACACCACGCGCGCACCGCGCCCGGGCGAGCAGGACGGGCGCGAGTACCACTTCGTCACGGTCGACGCGTTCCGCACTGCGCGCGACCGCGGCGACTTCCTGGAATGGGCCGAGGTCCACGGCAACTACTACGCGACCTCGCGCGTGTGGATCGAGCAGCAGATGGCGCAGGGCAACGACGTGCTGCTGGAAATCGACTGGCAGGGCGCGCAGCAGGTGCACCAGCGCTTTTCCAACGCGGTCGAGATCTTCATCCTGCCGCCGTCGCTGACGGCGCTGGAAGAGCGCCTGAAAAAACGCGGCCAGGATGAGCCCAATGTGATCGTGCGCCGGCTGCTGGCGGCGGGCAGTGAAATGGCCCACGCCTCGGAGTCGGACTACGTCATCATCAACGAGGTCTTCGATGATGCCTTGGAGCAGCTGCGCAACGTGATCAGCGCCACGCGGCTGCGGTTTTCCTCGCAGAAAGCGCGGCATACGGAGCTGTTTATCGAGCTGGGCATCCACTGAGCCGATGCCTGCCGATGACAGCCGCGCGGGGCGCCGCCGGCGATTTCCGCCGCGTGCTGTAAAATAGCAACCCAACGTAAGGTTTTGTCCCAAGGTGGATTTGATATGGCGCGTATTACCGTCGAAGATTGTCTGAAACACATTCCGAATCGTTTCGAGCTCGCGCTGGCGGCCACGTATCGTGCCCGTCAGCTGGTGCAGGGCCACACGCCCAAAGTCGAAGCAAAGGACAAGCCGACTGTGGTGGCACTGCGCGAGATCGCGTCGGGCCAGGTCGGCATCGAGATGCTGAAGAAGGTCCCGACCTGATTGGTCAGGCGGCCCATGGCTTATCCTCGCATCGTGCCAGCACGTATCCAGCCGGATTCCAAGGGCCGCCGTCATGCCTTCGCCGCATTCGCCCTCCAAGCCTCCCTCCCAGCCGTCGCCGACTGCCGTGGCGCCGGCGCTTGGCGATGCGGCCCCGCCTACGGCGCGTAAGCGCACCATTCCGGGCCAGCCCTCCGTGAACGCGCGCACCGGCGCTCCCAATCTTCCCGATCCGCTCGGCGGCGATGTCGTCGGCGAACGTGCCGTCGCGCCCGCGCTGGCGCCAGGCAAGGCCAGGGGCGCGGCGCTGCAGGACGAGCTGGCAGCGATGCAGGATGTGGCGCCGGCGGCTGACAGCCTGTTTATCGACGCAGTGCTGGCGCAGTCATACCGGCACTTCTTCGGTCCGACCTCGCAGCCGGCGGTGCCGCCGCGCCAGCAGGTCATCTCCATCACCCGGCTGATGGAGAAACTCGCGTACCTGAAGGTGCCCGACCTGGCGCGCGTGCGCGAGGCCTTCCAGTTCTCCGACGAAGCCCACCTGGGCCAGTACCGCCAGAGCGGTGAGCCCTACATCACCCATCCGGTGGCGGTGGCCGAGCTGTGCGCGGACTGGAAGCTGGATGTGCAGTCCATCATGGCGGCGCTGCTGCACGACGTGATGGAAGACCAGGGCATCACCAAGAGCGAGCTGGCCGAGAAATTCGGCCCCAAGGTCGCCGAACTGGTCGATGGCCTGACCAAATTGGACAAGCTCGAATTCCAGAGCCGCGAGCAGGCGCAGGCGGAGAGCTTCCGCAAGATGCTGCTGGCGATGGCGCGCGACGTGCGCGTGATCCTGGTGAAGCTGGCCGACCGTACGCACAACATGCGCACGCTCGACTTCGTGCCGCCGGAGAAGCGCCGCCGCATCGCGCTGGAGACCATGGAGATCTATGCGCCGATCGCGCACCGTCTCGGTCTCAACACGATCTACCGCGAGCTGCAGGAGTTGTCCTTCAAGGTCGGCTCGCCGTTCCGCTACGCCACGCTGGAGAAAGCCGTCAAGGCCGCGCGCGGCAACCGCCGCGAGGTGGTCAAGCGTATCCTGGAAGCCGCGCAGAAAGGGCTGGCCGACGCCGGCATCGTGGCCGAACTGTCCGGGCGCGAGAAAACGCTCTACAGCATCTACCGCAAGATGCACGACAAGCAGCTGTCGTTCTCGCAGGTGCTGGATGTATATGGTTTCCGCGTGGTGGTGGAAACGCAGATGCACTGCTACATGGCGATGGGCGCGCTGCACGGGCTGTACAAGCCCATGCCGGGCAAGTTCAAGGACTACATCGCCATCCCCAAGATCAACGGCTACCAGTCGCTGCACACCACGCTGGTGGGCCCGTTCGGCACGCCGGTGGAGTTCCAGATCCGCACGCGCGACATGCACCAGATCGCCGAGGCCGGCGTGGCCGCGCACTGGATGTACAAGCACCAGGCCGATCACGCCAACGATATCCAGCAGCAGGCGCACCAGTGGCTGCAGTCGCTGCTGGACATCCAGAGCCAGACCGGCGATTCGCAGGAATTCCTCGAGCACGTCAAGATCGACCTGTTCCCGGATGCGGTCTACGTGTTCACGCCCAAGGGCCATATCCGCGCGCTGCCGCGCGGCGCCACCGCGCTGGACTTTGCCTACGCGGTGCACAGCGACCTGGGCAACCAGTGCGTGGCGGTCAAGATCAACAACGAGCTGCTGCCGCTGCGCACCGAGCTCAAGAGCGGCGATATCGTCGAGGTGGTGACGGCACCGTACTCCAAGCCCAATCCGGCGTGGCTGTCGTTCGTGCGCACCGGCAAGGCGCGCGCGGCGATCCGCCACTACCTGAAGACCACCAAGCTCGACGAAGCCATCCAGCTCGGCGAGCGCCTGCTGGAACAGTCGGCGCGCCAGCTCGGCTTCGAGCTCAAGGCGGTGCCGCAGTCGGTGTGGGACCGCATGGTCCAGTGGACCGGCAACAAGCAGCGCGAAGACATCTTTGCCGACCTGGCACTGGGTCGGCGCGTGCCGGCGGTGGTGGCCAAGCGCATGGAGATCCTGCTGCAGGAGCTGTCCGGCGATGTCGACAGCGCGCTGCTGGCGGCGGTGCAGACCTTTGCCGGCGAAGAAGCGCCCGCGGTGCCGATCACCGGCGACGAAGGCATGTCGATGATCTTCTCGGCGTGCTGCCGTCCGATCCCGGGCGATTCGATCGTCGGCTACCTGGGCAAGGGCGAAGGGCTGCAGATCCACGTGCAGGACTGCAAGATCGCCAAGCGCCTGCACAGCAAGGATCCTGAGCACTGGATCGACGTGATGTGGGCCAAGAAGACCACACGCGCCTTCGACGTGTCGATCAAGGTGATGGTGCGCAACGTCAAGGGCATCGTCGCGCGCGTGGCGGCCGACCTGACCGCCGCCGATGCCAACGTGGCCCACGTGGCGATGGAGCAGCAGGACGCCGGCCACCAGGAAGCCACCTATATGCAGTTCATCATCCAGGTGCAGAACCGCCTGCACCTGGCCAACGTGATGCGCGGGCTGCGCCGCAACCCCGACGTGATCCGCATCTTCCGCGACCGCAACGACGGCTGAGCGCCGCTCGGCGGCGCGTGATTACTCGGCGCCGCGCGGCGACGCGTGATTACTCGGCGCCGCGCGGCGACGGGTAGCGGACTTCCAGGATATCGATCTGCTCGACCCCGGCCGGCGTGCGCAACGCCACGGTGTCGCCCTCGCGCGCCTTGATCAGCGCCTTGGCGATCGGCGAGATCCAGCTCACGTGGTTGCTGTCCAGGTCGACTTCATCCATGCCGACGATGGTGATGGTGGTTTCTTCGCCGGCGCGATTGGCGTAGGTGACGGTGGCGCCGAAGAAGATCTGGTCGTTGTCGCCCTGCAGGGACGCGTCGACCACTTCCGCCTTGTCCAGGCGGCGCGTCAGGAAGCGGATGCGGCGGTCGATCTCGCGCAGGCGCTTCTTGCCATAGAGATAGTCGCCATTCTCCGAGCGGTCGCCATTGGAGGCCGCCCACGACACGATCTGCACCACATCGGGCCGGTCGACGTCGATCAGCTGCATCAGCTCATTGCGCAGGCGGTTGTAGCCTTCGGCGGTGATGTAGTTCTTGGTGCCGGGAGGTAGCGGCGTTGCGCCTTCGGGGAGATCGTCGTCCTCGTCGCCGGACGACTCTTTGACAAATGCCTTGTTCATGTTCCGGATCACTTCTTGGGTCTGTCATTATAGGAAAACGCCACAGGCGAACCTCGCCGGCGGGCATCTGCTGCGCCCCTTCCAGAGAAAGATCACAAAAAAGTTGCGAAGGGGCTTCCCAAAAATAAAAACTGGGTTATAATCTTTTTCTCGCGTGCGGCTGTAGCTCAGTTGGATAGAGTACTTGGCTACGAACCAAGGGGTCGTGGGTTCGAATCCTGCCAGCCGCGCCACCTATGCAGAAAGAAAAGGGCTTCCGGAAACGGAAGCCCTTTTTCGTTTCCGTCCTCTCGCCGTCGTGCCGTTCGGCCTGCGCGCTGCGGCCACCGTTCCCGCTTTCCACCTGCACCCACGCATCGCCTGCGATTGCTGCGTCACGCCTTGCGGTCGCCCGTGCGGCCTCCTAGGCTCGAATCAGGCACAACCTCGACCCTGGGAGCTGAGCGCATGGAAAACGCAGAGTGGCGCGTTGAAGAGTACCGCGGCATGGATGTCTATGTCCTGGTATCGCCGCAAGGGCAGGACAGCATCGGCCGTTGGGGCTATGAAGTCCGCGTGTCGCAGGAGGGCGCCGACCCGGCCGACGCGGGCGATACCGAGTTGCTTGCCAGCGGCCCGCAGCAGTTCGCCACGCGCCATGCGGCGGAGGTGGCTGCCTTCGGCGCGGGCTATGCCCTGGTGGACCGACTGCTGGGGCCCGCCGAATAAGGGCTGCGCGTCATTGTGATTGGCGCAACGGCTTATATCATGCTGTGATCTATTGCTATTGACGCGGATCATTCTTGATCCGGCCCGGTACTCCTACGCTGGAAATGAAGCGAGCGAAGTCTCGCTCGCCATTGCAGCAGAAAGGAGTGCCCCCGCCATGCCGGAATATGCAGGCTACAAGATCGTCTATGAAGTGATTGCGCTGCCCAGGTCCAAGTGGGCCATCCTGATCGAGATCATGCGTCGCGCCGACGGCGAGATTCTCGCGGGGCGGCACAATCCGTTTCCCAACCAGCCGTTCGACACCAAGCTCGAAGCGCTCGACCACGTCAACCGCTACGTCGAAGGCGTGCTTGCAACGCATGAACCGGGGGCGGTAAAGCCAGGCGCATTGCATGACGGCGCGGATGCACGAATGAACGATTTCATGTGCACGGCAAAATAGCGCTTGCCATGCGCGGATGAATCGCCCATAATCCGTCTCCTTCAGACGCGGGGTGGAGCAGTTGGCAGCTCGTCGGGCTCATAACCCGAAGGTCGCAGGTTCAAGTCCTGCCCCCGCAACCAACGCCTTATATCAGTATCCAGCGGCATTCGTCGCAGTCCTTCAAGGCGTTGTTCTCAAGGCCGTCCGGCCTGACTCACTCACTGCTCCGATGTAATTCCGCGCAACCCAAAGGCATGCCTTGCAGCGTTCGTGCGCTTGCACCACTAGGTGCGCACCAGTTCCGCCGCACGCCTGAAGGTATCGCGCACCAGCGGCTGGTCTTCACGCTCCGCGGCGTCGGCATGCTCACGCAGCCGCGTGGCCAGCACCGTCAGTGTTCCTTGCGCCTGCGGCCCGCCCGCGGCCTGGCACTTGGTTACCGCTTCGCGCATCACCGCATCGAGCTCGCCGCTGACATCGGCACCATCGAAGGCGCTCACCGAGAGAGCCGAGATGCGTTCCAGGTAGAGATTGACCAGCGCTTCATCGTGTAGCGGTTCGGACATGTCGGCTCCTTGTCAGTGACGGGGATTCAAGACCCATTGTAGTGAAGCCGCCGCCTGCACAGGATCAAACAGTAATGATTCTTGTTCGGGTCCCTGCCGCGATTCCCATACAATGTGCACCTGCCCGATTTATCCCGACATTATTGCCATCATGATGCTGCAGATTCCCGACGTACTGTCCAAGGGCCAGGTGGCGCAAGTCCGGCAGGTCATCGACGCGGCGGCGTGGGCCGACGGCAATGAGACCTCGGGTTACCAGTCGGCGCTGGCCAAGCGCAACCTGCAGTTGCCGGAGGGCTCGCCGGCGGCGCGCCAGGTGGGCGACCTGATCCAGGACGCGCTTGGCAACAATGCGCTGTTCTTCTCGGCGGCGCTGCCGCTGAAGGTCTATCCGCCGCTGTTCAACCGCTATGAGGGCGGGCATACCTTTGCCAACCACGTCGACAACGCGATCCGCTACCTGCGCGGCACCAGCTTCCGCATCCGCAGCGACCTGTCGGCGACGCTGTTCCTGACCGAGCCGGAGGAATACGACGGCGGCGAACTGGTGATCGAGGACACCTACGGCCAGCAGCGCGTGAAGCTGCCGGCTGGGCATATGGTGCTGTACCCGGCCACCAGCATCCACCACGTGACGCCGGTCACGCGCGGGGCGCGGGTGTCATCGTTCTTCTGGATCCAGAGCATGGTGCGCGACGATGGCCAGCGCGCGCTGCTGTTCGAGCTGGACGCACGTATCCGCCAGGTGGCGCAGGGGCTCGGCCAGGCGCATGAATCGGCGATCGGCCTGACCGGGGTCTATCACAACCTGCTGCGCCGCTGGGCGGACGCCTGAACGCCGGCGGCGCCCGCTGCGGGGCGCTGCATCACGTCAGCCAGCAAGCAGGCGCGGCTATTCGTCGCGCCGTCGCTGCATCTGCAACAGTTCGATCGGAGAAGGCTGGATGCGCCGCCGCGCCGGGCGCAGCGCGCGGTTGGGCCACAGCACGTAGTTGGTGTGCGGATCCAGCGGCTTGCCGAAGTACGAGACCCAGACCTGTACGCCGTGCTCGGTTTCGGCAACGATGGCCGCGACGGCGCGCGCCGCGGCGGAAGGGGACTTGAGCAGTTCCGCCAGGGCTTCGACGCCCTGCACGACATGGTGCTTCACCCCGGCAAACCATGCGTACTGACGCATGGCGGACAACAAACGCTTGGTCATGAACGCGACTCTGGTTGTGTGGAAAGTGCGAATGAGACCCGCACGCTTCCGATTTGTTCACGTCGGTTTGCGAAATACCAGCATGACTGCGGCGCCATGTCGCTGTGATCGCATGCGCGGCATGTGTCACCTGGTATCGCTCCTGTGCGGCCCGCATCACGTGGCGTGCGGCGGCTCAGGTACCAGTGCAGAGAGTACCATTGCCAGCCGGTCCAGGGCAGGATCGATATCCAGCAGGTCGATGGCGCCGAAGCCCAGCAGCAGCCCCGCGCAGGTGGCAGGGGGCGTGGCATAGCAGGGATCGAGCGTGGCAAGTGCCAGGTCGGCCAGACGTGCCATCGAGACCAGTGTCTCGGACGCCACCGGCACGCGCAGCCGCGCCGCCAGGTGGAAGCCCGCCATCGCCGGCAGTGGCTCCAGCCACGGCGACAGGTCGCCGTGCAGCCGCGCCAACAGGCGGGCGCGGCGCTGGGCGTGGCGCGCGTGCGAGCGCCGGATATGGCGCAGCAGGTGCCCCTCGGACAGGAAGCGCGCCAGCGCCTGCTGGATCAGCGTCGGCGTGTACCAGTCCATCAGGTGCTTGACCTTGCGCGCGGCCGGCATCAGCCAGGGCGGCACCACCAGGTAGCCGCCGCGCAGGTTGGCCATCAACGTCTTCGAGAACGTGCCGAGGTAGACCACGCGGCCATGCCGGTCCAGCGTCTGCAGAGCATCCAGCGCCTGGCCGCCGTAGCGGAATTCGCTGTCGTAGTCGTCTTCCAGGATCACCGCGTGGCGGCGTGCCGCCCAGTCCAGCAGCGCCTGGCGCCGCGCCAGGCTCATCGGCACGCCCAGCGGCGACTGGTGCGAGGGGGTGACATAGACCAGCGTGGCATCGTTCGGCAGCGCCTCCACCACCAGCCCTTCGCCATCGACCGGCACTGGCACCACGCGTGCGCCCAGCCCCTGGAACAACGAACGCGCCATCGGGTAGCCGGGATCCTCCATCGCCACCACGGCGCCGGGCCCGAGCACCAGCCGGGCCAGCAGGTCGATGCCCTGTTGCGCGCCGCCCGTGACCAGGATGTCAGTCGGCATGCTCTGCACGCCGCGCGTGAATGCAATATGGCGGGCAATGGCCTGGCGCAGCGCCATCTCACCTGCCGGATCGGCGGCGCCGGGCGGGCGCTGGCGCTCGGCGGCCAGCGCCGCGCGCACGCAGCGCGACCAGGCTTCATGTGGAAAGCGCGTGGTATCGGCCTGCCCCGGCTGGAACGCATAGCGCGCGCCGCCGCCGGAGTCCAGGAAGGGCGTCGGCACCGCCATCCAGCGCTGCACGGCGGGAGGCAGCACCGGCGCCGCCGCCATGCGCACGGCCGGGCGGGCCAGCCCCTCGGCCACATAGGTGCCGTCGCCGACGCGCGCGTGCAGCCAGCCTTCGGCCACCAGCCGTTCATACGCGGTGGTCACCGTCTTGCGCGCCACGCCCAGCTGGGTGCCAAGCAGGCGCGTAGGCGGCATGCGTGCGCCGGCCTCGATCCGGCCGCCCTGGATCGCGTCGCGGATCTGGTGGACGATCTGCGCGGTCAGGTCGCTGGCTTGGTCCAGGGCGAGATGCAGTTCCATGATGGTACGCGTCGGTCGGAATTGGCCTACTGATTCTGACGGAAATTGGCGGTGTACGGGGCCAATCGATGGGTCTATCTTTCATTCCAACGGGCGCGACAACAATGCCCGCCGAATCCAACCTGTCAAAATCGGAGATCGATCATGGAAGAACGGATGAACTGGCAAGACGTGGCCCCTGACGCGTACAAGGCAATGATTGGCCTGGAGGTCTACCTGGCGCGCTGCTCGCTGGAGACCACGCTCAAGGAACTGGTGAAGATCCGCGCCTCGCAGATCAACGGCTGCGCGTTCTGCCTGGACATGCACATCACCGATGCGCGCAAGCATGGCGAAAGCGAGCGCCGCCTGAACCTGCTGCCGGCCTGGCGTGAAGTGAGCTGGTTCACCCCGCGCGAGCGCGCCGCGCTGGCGTGGACCGAGGCGCTGACGCTGCTGCCGCAAAGCCAGGCGCCTGACGCGGACTACCAGGACTTGTGCGAGCAATTTTCGGAAAAGGAAATGGCCGACCTGACGCTGCTGATCTCGGCCATCAATGCATGGAACCGCTTTGGCGTCGGTTTCCGTCGCCAGCCGCCGGCGCTCTGAGCCGCGGCGCACATCCGCCCGACCCAAGCCTGACCCGCGCCGTGGCCTGCCGATTGACAAGCCGCGGCGCAGTGCATTAGCTTCTGTTGCAGATGCTGCACAAATGGCAACCGCCGGCGGCGCCGGCATTGGGGGCATGGTGGCGACACGTCAGGAGGGCGGGCAAGCCGGGGCCGAGGGTACGGTCGAGGCCCGGCGCGAGCGTGGCAGGACCGCACGCCAGAAGGTGCCGCGCGGTGCGCATGAAGCCATTGGCAGCGTCGACCGCGACCCCGTCGAACTGCTGGAAATCAGCAGCCAGGGCCGGGTTGAGCGGCTGGTGTCGCTGCGCTACGGCCGCATGGTCCAGTCGCCGTTCGCCTTCTACCGCGGCAGCGCCATCATCCAGGCCCACGACCTGGCCGGCACCGCGGATTCCGGGCTGCATATGCAGATCTGCGGCGACTGCCACCTGGCCAACTTCGGCGGCTTTGCCACGCCCGAGCGCGCGCTGCTGTTCGACCTCAACGATTTCGACGAAACCAGCCCCGGTCCGTGGGAATGGGACCTCAAGCGCCTGTGCGCAAGCTTCGTGGTGGCGGCACGCCACCTGCGGCACAAGGCCGGCGTGGCCGAAGACGTGGTGCGCGAAGCGGTGGGCAGCTACCAGCGCCGCATGCTCGCCTATGGCGAAATGGGCATGCTCGACACCTGGTACGACCGCATTACCTTCGAGCGGCTGATCGAAGAAGAAACCTTGCCCGAAGTCCAGAAACGCATCCGGCGCGGCATGGAGCGCGCCGCCGACCGCACCCACGAGTCGCTGCTGCCCAAGCTGGCCGAGCGCATCGGCGACCGCTGGTCGATACTCGATGCGCCGCCGGCCATCTTCCACGTGCGCGGCGAGCAGACGCTGTTCGGGCCGGGCGACGACTGGCTGGCCGCCAGCGACGCGGACCTGGCGCTGGACCAGGCCTACCACGACTACCTGTCCACGCTGGCCCCCGACCGGCGCCGGCTGCTCGGCCATTTCACGCGCCATGACGTGGCCTTCAAGGTGGTCGGGGTGGGCAGCGTGGGCACGCGCTGCCTGGTGCAGCTGATGGTGGACCAGCATGACAAGCCGCTGTTCCTGCAGGCCAAGGAGGCCACCAGGTCGGTGGTGGCGCGTTACTTCAAGAGCGCGCCGACCGCGCACGAGGGCCGCCGCGTGGTCGAGGGCCAGCGCCTGATGCAGGCCGCGAGCGACCTGTTCCTGGGCTGGACCAAGGGGCCTTTCGGGCGGCACTTCTATCTGCGGCAACTGCGCGACATGAAGCTGTCGGCACAGATCGAGCTGATGGATGCCGAACTGTTCGGCCGCTATGCCTCGCTGTGTGGCTGGGTGCTGGCGCGCGTGCCACGCCAAGGCCAGCGGCCTGGCCGCCGAGGTCAGCGGTTACCTGGGCCGCAGCGACCGCATGGCCGACGTGATGGTAGGCTATGCCAATGGCTATGCCGACCAGGTCGAGCGCGATTACGATCAGTTTGTCGCCGCGTGCCGTTCGGGGCGCCTCGAGGCGCGCACCGATGCCGACATGGCTGCTGATTTCCGCGTGTAGCCCACGCGTCTTTGCCTGGCCAGGAGTCTGCCCCATGACAGAAGACACCCTGCTGCAACTGATGACGGAAGTCGAGAAGGAAGACCCCATCGACTACGCCGACCTGCCGTTCGACGACGCCGCGCTGCGCCGGCTGGCGTGCCGGCTGATCGCCGAGCGCTCCAGCGAGATGGAGGCGTCCGGCCTGCCGGTGGAAGCGCTGCTGGCAACGATGTGGGCCTCGACCGCCAAGCTGGTGCTGGAAAACCTGGTGCTCAACGCGCGCCTGCTGAGGCTGCAGGGCCTGCCCGACGACGCCCAGGCGCTGATCGAGCGCATCGCGCGGCAGTCGCGCGGCGGGGCCTGAACGCGCCAGCCTGACTTCCCGGCCCGCACCGCGGGCCATGTGCCGCAATCGTCTCAAGCTGCGGCAGCTCTGCCGTTTCGCTAAAATACGCGTTTTCACCCAGCCGGTCCGCGCTGTGACTGACACGCGGCGGAGGCGGCTGACCAGGAGGATTTCGGTGATCAAGTGGATTATCGTCGCGGGCTACCTCGGTGCCGTCCTGTATGTGCACTTCCGCGGCAAGGTGCGCCTGCGCATCTGGCGCCAGCTGCTGGACCATTCGGCCCTGGTGGCCCCGATCAACTGCTTCATGTATGCGTTCTCGGGCGTGCCCCGCACGCCGTACATCCCGGTCGACAACTTCCCCGACCTGGAAAAGCTGCGTGCCGCCTGGCCCGAGATCCGCGACGAAGGGCTGGCCCTGGCCGCGATGCGCAAGATCAAGGCCGCGGACAAGAACGACGACGCCGGCTTCAATTCCTTCTTCAAGTACGGCTGGAAGCGCTTCTACCTGAAGTGGTACGAGGCCCAGCACCCGTCGGCCGAGCAGCTCTGCCCCAAGACCGTGGCGCTGCTGCGCGAGCTGCCCACGGTGAAGGCGGCGATGTTTGCCGAGCTGCCGCCGGGCGGCAAGCTCAACCCACACCGCGACCCGTTTGCCGGCTCGCTGCGCTACCACCTGGGCCTGGCCACGCCTAACGACGACCGCTGCTTTATCGAGGTCGACGGCGAGCGCCACAGCTGGCGCGACGGTGAGGGCGTGGTCTTCGACGAAACCTATCTGCACTGGGCCGAGAACCGCAGCGATGCCAACCGGCTGATCCTGTTCTGCGATATCGAGCGTCCGATGCGCTACGGCTGGGCTGCGAAGTTCAACCACTGGATGGGCCGCAAGGTCATGACCGCGGCCAGCTCGCCCAATGACGAGCACGACCAGACCGGCATGATCAACCGGCTGTTCCGCTTTGTCTGGCTGGGCGGCCAGTATCGCCGCCGCTTCAAGGCCTGGAACCGCCAGCTTTACTACGTCACCAAGTTCGGCCTGATCGTGCTGGGCGTGGGGCTGATCGTCTTCCTGTAAGAAGCAAAAACCGACGGTTTGCTCCCTCTCCCGCTTGCGGGAGAGGGAGCACCCACTTGGGAGCTTCCTTTGCCCACGGAGATCCTGGTGCGCGTCCGTACCGCAGCACTGTGGCTGGCCGCCGCCCTTGGCGCCGCCGCATGCACCACGACACCTGCAGAACGTGCCGCCGGCAGCGCCGCTGCCGTCGGCATGCCGAACCCCGCCTCCGTCAACTGCACGCAGCGCGGCGGCAAGCTGGAGATCGTGTCGACACCGGCCGGCCAGTCCGGCATCTGCTCCCTCCCGTCAGGCAAGCAATGCGAGGAGTGGGCGCTGATGCGCGGCCAATGCACGCCGGGCTGAGCCGCTAGGCTTCAATCGCGGCGGCGTTCGTTGGCCAGCGTGGTGTAGTAGTCGCGCTTGGCCTGATACATACGGCTGTCGGCCAGCTTGACGATCTCGTTCAGCCGGTCGCCTTGCAGGCAGGTGGCGTGGCCGATGGAAAGGCTCAGGCGTGCGCCCGGGTAGAACTGGTTGTTCAGCTCCACCACCTTGCCGATTTGCTCGACCACCGTGGCGGCCCCGCGCTCGTCGCGCCCGGGCAGCAGGATCATGAACTCGTCGCCGCCGATGCGCGCCACGCAGGCCTGCTCGCCCACCGCCTTCTTCAATACCTCGCCGGTGCGGCGCAGCAGCCCGTCGCCGTCGGCATGGCCGAACTGGTCGTTGACCACCTTGAGGCCGTTCAGGTCCACCGCCACCACGCTGACCGGCCACGGGCCCTTGCGGCCCAGCCGCGCCAGCTCGTCCTCATAGTAGGCGCGGTTGTAGAGCTTGGTCAGCACGTCGTGCTTGCCCAGGAACTCGACATAGGCCTCGGCCTTCTTGCGCGCCGTGATATCGGTCAGCGACACCAGCACCTGGTCCCAGTCCGCTTCCCGCCCGGGGAATACCGACCACTGCATGAAGACGTCCACGGCGCGGCCATCCAGCGCGTAGTTGATGACTTCTCGCTGCTGCCACAGCTTCTCGTGCCAGAGGTCGATCAGCTGCTCGGCAAAATGGATGCGCATGTCGTCGCGGAACACATCGCCCAGCCGCGACAGCAGGGCCTGCTTGCTGTCCGCGCCGAACATCTGCAGCGTCTGCTGGTTGACATCAAGCACGCGGATCTCCTGCATGCAGCGCGAGACAAAGTCCGGATGCACGTTGAGGAAGGTGCGGAAGTCGGTGATGCCGGCGCCGCGCACTTCATCGAGCAGCACCTTGACCGCGCTGAAGTCCTCCACCCACAGCGACACCGGCGAATGCTCGAACAGTCCCAGCGCATACTGCTCGCTGCGGCGCAGTTCGCGCTCGGTGCGCATGCGCGCGGTGATGTCCTTGATCGACAGCAGCACGCGCTCCCAGGTGTGTTCGTGGCCCGGCATCACCGTGGCCTCCAGCTGGATGTCGAGCCGCTCGCCATCCAGCGTGTAGTTGACGGTCTGGCTGGCGAAGCGATTGCCGCCGTCCCACAGCTGGCCGAGCTCCTCGACATGCTGGTCGAGCATGTCGTCGCGGAAGACGGTGTCGAGGTTGGCCACCAGGTCGTCGAGATCGGCTGCGCGGAACAGCTCCAGCGTGCGCCGGTTCACGTCGATCACGCGGATCAGCGCCGAGCACTGCGCCGCTTGCTGCGGGTTCGTGCGCAGGTGGGCGCGCAGGTCGGTGACTCCTTCCTTGCGCAGTTGCGCAAAATACTCGCGCACGGCGCTGAAGTCTTCCAGCCACAGCGAGACAGGTGCCAGTTGGAACAGGGTTTGATAATCGTCCAGGTTGTTGCCGGCAGGGTTGCCGACACCCTTGCCGACGGACGGTGCCGCGGATGCACTGCTCAAGGCTTTTCTCCTTTTTCTTTTTCCCGTGGTGCACAGCACCCGTGGTCGGTCTTCGCCCCCGGAGACCAGCCGGGCCGCCCCTGTGCACCAGCGCATTAGGATAGGCGAGGCGCGAGTAAAAGGGGAGGGATATTGCAGGCAGGCGCCAGGGCTAGCCTGCCAGCCGCTGCACGATGGCGGCCAGCGTGCCCAGTGCCCGCTCGATCTGCGCCGAGCGCGGCGTGCCGCAGTTGACGCGCAGGCAGTGGTCGAAGCGGCCGGCGTTGGAGAACATCACGCCCGGCATCACGCGGATGCCGGCCTGCAGCGCCTGGTCGAACACCGCTTCGGACGATACCTGGGCGGGCAGTTCCACCCACAGGTGCATGCCGCCGCGCGGGGACCCCAGCCGCGTGCCGGCGGGAAAGCTGGCGGCGATGGCCTGCGCGAACCATTCGCGCTGCGCGCGCAGCCGGGTGCGCAGCCGGCGCAGGTGGCGGTCGTGCGCGCCGGAAGCCAGGAAGTCAGCGGCCGCCATCTGTGACAGCATCTCGTTGGGCCGCGACAGGCCGAACTTGAGCATTTCCACCCGCGCCTGCCATTTGCCGGCGGCGATCCAGCCCAGGCGCATGCCGGGCGCCAGCACCTTGTGCAGCGAGGCGCAGTGGATCACGTTGCCGCTGCCATCCCAGGCCTTGGCCGCGGCCGGCGGCGCGTCGCTGTCGGCGGTGGCCGAGAAGCAGTCGTCCTCGATCAGCGCGATGCCGCGCGCCTCGCACCACTGCACCAGCCGCGCCTTGTGCGCGTCCGGCATGATGCAGCCGAGCGGGTTCTGCAGGTTGGGTACCACCGCCACTGCGCGGATGTTGTCGTAGTGCTGCGCGGCCAGCTCCAGCGCCTCCAGCGAGATGCCGGTCTGGGGGCTGCACGGGATCTCCAGCGCGCGCATGCCCAGGCTTTCCAGGATCTGCAGCAGGCCGTAGTAGGTCGGAGACTCCACCGCAATCACGTCGCCCGGGCCTGCCACCGCGCGCAGCGCGAGGTTGAGCGCCTCGGTGCAGCCGTGCGTGATGACGATCTCTTCCGGTGCCAGCTGCACGCGGTTGCGCAGCGCCTGGCGCGCAATCGCGGCGCGCAGCGGCTGGTAGCCATCGGACTCGACCGCCTCGCCGAACAGCTGCGGATGCCGGCGCAGCGCACGCGCCGCGGCACTGCGCAGGGCCTCGGTCGGGTAGAGCGACGGCGCGCAATAGGCGCCGCCCAGATCGGTATGCACGTGCTCATGCTGGCTGCGTGCCAGCAAGCCTGAAATGCGCTGGTGGATGCCGACGTACTGGGCCGGGTCCGGCAGCGCGGCGGCGGGCTCTGACAGTTCGGCCAGCGGCCCGCGCAGCGGCGCGGCAACGAAATAGCCCGAGCGCGGCCGCGCTTCCAGCAAGCCGTCGCTCTCGAGCTGCCTGCATGCCTGCAGCGCGGTGGACAGGCTCACGCTGTGCAACGCCATCAGCGCACGCACCGACGGCATGCGGTCGCCGGCGGCGAGCGTGCCGGATTCAATGGCGCGGCGGTAGTGGCCGGCAACCTGGCGGTAGAGCGGGGTGGTGTCCATGGGGGGATCGTGGCGTGGTCGGGCGCATCGGTACAGATACAGACGCGGGGCCCCTGTATCGTAACAGTGCGAAATCCTGGTTGCTGTTCCGGTCCAGGCGCTACACCGGTGTGCCTGCCGCATGCGCTGGCCGGTCGATAGTCTGGAGTCCTGTGCCTGTTACCGGAGTCCTGTCATGCAAAGCGATCTCAACGACACTTCAACCGTGGTGCCGCTTTCGGCCGGCCAGTGCCTGCGCCTGCGCGTGGCGGCGGGCACCGTGCTGCATGCCGGCGCGGGGGAACTGGAGCTAGCCGGGCCGCCGCAATGGCTGGCCGATACCTGCTACGTGCCGCGGCGGCGCCTGCGCGCGGGCGACACGTGGATCGTGCCCGCGCGCGGCTGGCTGACGCTGTCGGCCAGCCGCGCCGGCGCATTGTCAATCACGGCCCCGCCGGGTTGGCTGCCCCGGCTGCAAGCCTGGCTGGCGTTGTCCTGGCGCCGCACCGGCCCGGCCCGCCAGCCCGTATCCCGCCAGATTCCCGACTCCGCGCCCGAAAGCCTATAAAATTGCGCTCCGGCCGGCCTGGCACATTGGTGTGCCCAACCCCCCGGCCGCAGTTCTCGGGTTCCCCATGCTACGTCTAAGTGAAGTCAAACTCCCGCTCGACCATACCGAAAGCGACCTGGACGCCGCCGTGCGCACCAGCGCCGCGCAGATCGGCGTCAAGGGAGACGGCCTGATCGGCTATACCGTGTTCCGCCGTGCCCACGATGCGCGCAAGCGCTCGGATATCAAGCTGACCTACATCATCGATATCGAGGTCGGCGACGAGGCCGCGGCAATCAAACGCATGGCCGGCAAGCCGCACTGGAGCGTGACGCCCGACATGGCGTACCACTTCGTCGCGCGCGCGCAGGCGGGCAGCACGCATCCGCGCCCGGTGGTGATCGGCATGGGCCCGTGCGGCCTGCTGGCCGGGCTGATCCTGGCGCAGTCGGGCTTCCGCCCCATCATCCTGGAGCGCGGCAAGGCAGTGCGCGAGCGCACCAGGGACACCTTCGGCCTGTGGCGCAAGAGCGTGCTCAACCCCGAGTCGAACGTGCAGTTTGGCGAAGGCGGCGCGGGCACGTTCTCGGACGGCAAGCTGTACAGCCAGATCAAGGACCCGAAGCATTATGGCCGCAAGGTGCTCAACGAGTTCGTGCGCGCCGGCGCGCCCGAAGACATCCTGTACAAGGCACGCCCGCATATCGGCACCTTCCGCCTGGTGAGCATGGTCGAGAAGATGCGCGCCGAGATCACCGAGCTGGGTGGCGAGATCCGCTTCGAGACGCGCGTGGACGATATCGACATCGATGGCGGCCAGGTGCGCGGCCTGAAGCTGTCCACCGGCGAATACCTGGAAGCCGACCACGTCATCATGGCGGTGGGCCACAGCGCGCGCGATACCTTCGAGATGCTGCATGAGCGCGGCGTGTTCATGGAGGCCAAGCCGTTCTCGCTGGGCTTCCGCATCGAGCATCCGCAGGGGCTGATCAACCGCAGCCGTTTCGGCAAGTTCGCCGGCAACAAGCTGCTGGGCGCGGCCGACTACAAGGTGGTGCATCACTGCAGCAACGGGCGGTCGGTGTACAGCTTCTGCATGTGCCCGGGCGGCACGGTGGTGGCGGCAGCGTCGGAGCCGGGCCGCGTGGTCACCAACGGCATGAGCCAGTACAAGCGCGCCGAGCGCAACGCCAATGCCGGCATCGTGGTCGGCATCACGCCGGAGGACTATCCCGGCGGGCCGCTCGCCGGCATCGAATTCCAGCGCAAGTGGGAAGAGCGCGCGTTCGAACTTGGCGGCAGCAACTACTGCGCGCCGGGCCAGCTGGTGGGCGATTTCATCGCGGGCCGGGCATCGACCTCGCTGGGTTCGGTCGAGCCTTCGTACAAGCCCGGCGTGACGCCGACCGACCTGAGCACGTCGCTGCCTGACTACGTGATCGCGGCGATCCGCGAGGGCATTCCCGAGATCGATAAGAAGCTGCCTGGATTTGCCCTGCATGATGCCGTGCTGACCGGGGTGGAGACGCGCACCTCGTCGCCGCTGCGCATCCGCCGCAACAACGATGACTACCAGAGCATCAATGTGAAGGGCCTGTACCCGGCGGGCGAAGGCGCGGGTTATGCCGGCGGCATCTACTCCGCGGCGATCGACGGCATCGAAGTGGCCGAGGCCGTGGCGCTTAGCATCGTCGGCGGCAAGCCCGCCTAAGCCTGCTGCAGGTAAGCCGCGGCGCCGAGCGCCGCGGTGCGCCCGCTGGCAAAGCACGCCGTCAGCAGGTAGCCGCCGGTGGGCGCTTCCCAGTCCAGCATCTCGCCCGCGCAGAACACGCCCGGCAGCGCGCGCAGCATCAACCCTTCATCCATCGCTTCGAATCGCACGCCGCCAGCGCTGCTGATGACTTCGTCGATGGGCCGCGGGCGCAGCAGCTGCAGCGGCAGCGCCTTGATCGATGCGGCCAGCGTGTCGGCATCGTGCATCGCTTCCTTCGACAGGCATTCACGCAGCAGCCCGGCCTTGACGCCGGTGAGGCCAAGCCGGCTTTGCAGGTGGCTCGACAGCGAGCGCGCGCCTCGCGGATGCTTTACCTGCGCGCTGACGTGTTCGGCGCTGTGCGCCGGCAGCAGGTCAAGGTGGATGGTGGCGTCGCCATCGGCTTCGATGCGGTCGCGGATCGGTGCGGACAGCGCGTAGACCAGGCTGCCTTCCATGCCGGTGGCGCTGATGACGAACTCGCCCTGGCGGTAGTGCGCTTGTCCGTCGCGGTCAGTCAGGGCGATGGCGACGGGCTTGACCGGCTCGCCGGCAAAGCGCTCGGCAAACGCCTCGCTCCACGCTACATCAAAGCCGCAGTTGGCAGGCCGCAGCGGCGCAATCTCGACGCCGCGCTCGGCCAGCCGCGGCACCCACGCACCATCCGATCCCAGCCTTGCCCAGCTGGCACCGCCCAGCGCCAGCACCACCGCGCGCGCCTGCACGACCGTTTCACCGTGCGGCGTGGCAAAGCGCAGCGCATGCGGCGCGCCCTCGTCCCAGCCCAGCCAGCGGTGGCGCATATGGAACTGCACCCCGGACTCGCGCAGGCGGTGCAGCCACGCGCGCAGCATCGGCGCGGCCTTCATGTCGGTCGGGAAGACGCGGCCGGAACTGCCGATGAAGGTTTCGATGCCAAGCCCGTGCACCCAGTCGCGCAGGGCCTGCGGGCCGAAGCCCGCCAGCATCGGCGCGATCTGTGCGGTGCGGGCGCCATAGCGGCCCAGGAAGGCCGGCTCCGGCTCCGCATGGGTCAGGTTCATGCCGCCCTTGCCGGCCATCAGGAACTTGCGCCCGACCGACGGCATCGCGTCGTAGACGGCCACGCTGGCACCTTGCGCCGCCAGCACTTCGGCCGCCATCAGGCCGGCCGGTCCACCGCCGATGACGGCAACGTCGAGACCGGCTTGGGAAGGGGAGGAAGTGGCGGAAGAGGGCATCAGGAGGCTCGGCAGGGGGCGGGGTGTTTCCGCCGCGGATTATAGAGCCTGCGGCAGCGCTAGAATGACGGTTTGCCGCGCCTTGCCATCATGACCTCCGCCACTCACTCCGCAGACACCGTCATCGCCGCTACCCGCCACTGGCTGGAGCGCGCCGTGATCGGGCTCAACCTGTGCCCGTTCGCCAAGAGCGTGTATGTGAAGGAGCAGGTGCGCTACGTGGTCAGCACCGTCACCGAGGCGCCGGACGTGATGGACGACCTGGAGCGCGAACTGCGCCTGCTGGCAGACGCCGACCCCGATCAGATCGACACCACGCTGTTGATCCTGCCGGATGCCGTGGCCGATTTTCTCGACTTCAACGACCTGCTGTATTTTGCCGAGCGCCTGCTCCGCAGCCTCGGCCTGGAAGGCACGCTGCAGATCGCCAGCTTCCATCCGCAGTACCAGTTTGCCGGGACCGAGCCGGACGATATCGAGAACTACACCAACCGTGCGCCGTATCCGATCCTGCACCTGCTGCGCGAGGATTCCATCGCCCGCGCGGCGGCGGCGTTCCCGGATGCGGCGGATATCTACGAGCGCAACCAGGCCACCATGCGCCGCCTGGGCCACGAGGGCTGGCAGCGCTGGATGGCGGGCGAGGACGAGCCCGGGGAAGCGTGATTACACGGCCGACGCCGGCGCGGTGAAGAAGCGCTCGCGCATTTCTTCCAGCCCCAGTCTTTCCAGCACCTCTTCCAGCCGCTCGGCCGGGCGGCGGCGCGGCAGGTCCTTGTACTGCGCGATGATCAGCTCGTTCTTCATCGAGTGTTCCCAGCCCACCAGCTCGGTCACGTTGACCTGGTAGCCGTGCGCCTCCAGCTGCAGGCAGCGCAGCACATTAGTCACCTGGCTGCCGAATTCGCGCGTATGCAGCGGATGGCGCCAGATCTCCGTCAGCGGATTGCCTGCCAGCAGCTTGCCCTTGTGCTTGCGCAGCACGCTGGCCACCTCGGCCTGGCAGCAGGGCACCAGCACGATATGGCGGGCCTGCTTGGCCAGCGCAAAGCGGATCGCGTCGTCGGTCGCGGTATTGCACGCATGCAGCGCGGTGACGACGTCGACGGTGGGCGGCAACTGCGGCGACGTGATCGAATCCGCCACCGACAGGTTCAGGAACGACATCCCCGGAAAGCCCAGCCGCGCGGCCAGCGCCTGCGAGGTCTTCACCAGTTCTTCACGGGTTTCGATGCCGAAGATGTGTGAGTCGTCCTGCAGCGCCTTGAAGAACAGGTCGTAGAGGATAAAGCCCAGGTACGACTTGCCGGCGCCGTGGTCCACCAGCGTGACGCGGCCGCGCTCTGCCTTGACCTCCTGCAGCAGCGGTTCGATGAACTGGAACAGGTGGTAGACCTGCTTGAGCTTGCGCCGGCTGTCCTGGTTCATCTTGCCGTCGCGCGTCAGGATATGGAGTTCCTTGAGCAGTTCGATGGACTGGCCGGGGCGGATTTCGTGGGTATTTGACATGAGGGGGACTGCGCAGGCTGCGGGACGCGGCGCGTCCCGGAATGCCGACAGTTTACCGAAAAGTCCGGCGGGTTCCCCTGAAGTCGAGTGGCGATGACGCCGTCGGGGCGTGTTGTGCGCTAAAGTTCTCAGCGCTCCTGCCGTTGCTTATGGATCGATAACAAGCGGAGCGCCGGCACCCGCCGCGCGGCTGCACAAGACGATTCAGGGGACGCATGACGCATGAGTCGGGTTTGCGCCTGGAACTTGCCGAGCCAGGCGAGCAGGTGCATGCGCGCTACACGCCGCAGCCAGGCAGGCTGCCGCCGGACCAGGCCAGCCTGCGCCAATGCCTGGACAGCCTGGGCTGGGCCGGGGCGCGGCTGGATTTGCGCGCAGTGGCGCAGTTCCTGGCGCAATGCCAGCGCGCCGAGCATGAGATCGATGCCACCATCGGTACGCTGATCGACGGCGCCTTCGAGCTCGACATCACCGCCGACGGCCTGGGCGTGCGGCTGACGCTGCTGCCAGCCGAGGGCGGCCGCCCGGTCAGCGCCGAGGACATCCGCCGCGCCGTGGCGGAACGCGGCGTGGCGGCACCGATCCAGACCCTGGCACTGGACGCCGCGCTGGCCGAAGGCCGTTGCGAGCTGCGCACCATTGCCGCCGGCGTCGCGCCGCGCCAGGGTGAGCCGGCGCGCTTCATCAACCTGCTCGAACCGCGCAAGCCGGCGCAGCCTGACGACGAGGCCGGCAAGGTCGACCTGCGCGACCTGGGCAACCTGCTGCTGGTCAGCCCCGGCACGCCGCTGATGCGGCGTATCCCGGCGGTGCAGGGCAATGCCGGGGTGGACGTATTTGGCAAGCCCGTCGCCGCCGATCCGGTCGACGATCCGCCCTTTGCCGAAGGCCTGACCGGCGCTGCCGCCGATGCCGACGATGCGGAGCTGCTGCGCGCAGTGATCGCAGGATCGCCGATGGTGGGCGTGCACGGCATCTCGGTCAGCCCCGTGGTGCAGGTGGAATCGGTCGACCTGCACTCAGGCAACGTGGCGTTCGACGGCACGCTGCGCGTGTCGGGCGACATCCGCACCGGCATGTCGGTCAATGTCAGCGGCGACGTTGTGGTCGAGGGCACCATCGAAGCCGCCAATGTCGAGGCCGGCGGCAATGTGATCGTCAAGGGCGGCATCATCGGCAAGGCCGACACCGGCCGCGCCGAAGGCGGCATCAGCCGCGCCAGCGTGCGCTGCAAGGGCGCGGTGAAGGCGCGCTTTATCGAGAACGCCGTGGTCGAGGCCGGCACCGAGGTCACCGTCGAAAGCGGCATCCGGCAGAGCGATGTTGCTGCCGGCGAGCGCATCGTGGTGGGCGGCACCGGCGCGCAGGGCAGCATCAGCGGCGGCCGCAGCCGTGCCTTGCTGGCGGTGCGCGCCGCGGTGCTGGGCGCTCCGGCCG
Organism: Cupriavidus sp. SK-4; assembly: GCF_000611125.1. NCBI lineage: Bacteria > Pseudomonadati > Pseudomonadota > Betaproteobacteria > Burkholderiales > Burkholderiaceae > Cupriavidus > Cupriavidus sp. SK-4. Next base: position 15,228 of record NZ_JFJW01000065.1, on the reverse strand, counting down.
GCACCGCCACCAGCATCCAGGTCGGCCTGAATCCCTTTGCCGACGCACAGCGCGCCGCGCTGGAAGCCGAGCGCCGCCGCATGCTGGCAGAGCAGAACAAGGTCAAGCAGCTGGTGGATTTCTTTGCCAAGCACCCCGAGAAGGCCGTGGGCGACCTGCGCGAGAAGGCGCGCGCGACCCTGTTCAAGCTGTCGCGCGACCTGTTCGAGCTTGAGGCACGCCTGACCGAGCTGGGGCAGCAGATGCAGCCGGCCGCCGATGCCGTGATCGACGCCGCGCGCCGCATCCATGGCGGCGTCACGCTGCAGGTAGGCAGCCGCGTGCTCAAAGTGATGGAAGACAAGCCTGGCGGCCAGATCCGCCTGGTCGACGACCGCATCATCGTCGGCTGAACGCGCGCTGTCATCCGCGGGGATTTGTACTATGCTGCAGTTATGTCCTGGGGTGCCGCAGGATGGGCGAGAGAGCTAGAGTCGGGCAGTGAATGAAGAAGCGGATCAGCACTCTGCGGAAGCGTTACACGGAACCAACTCACGTGGCACTGGAATAACCGGAAGGCCAGCCATCAAGGCTGGCCTTTCTGCTTTTTGTGACGGCTGCCAGGCGAACTACACTGAAGGTGCAACCATTAGCCAAAGGAGGTTGCGATGGCCGCCACCTTGATTACCGTGCTGGTCCTGATCACCCTTGTTGCGTGCGCCGCATTTGCCATCTGGATGTTGCGGGAAAAGAACCCGACGCTGCAGCAGCAGGAGCAGTCGGTGCGCACATGGCTTGACCACATGATCCATCGCCACTGACGCGTGGCGATTGGCTTTCGGGCAGCCCGCCGCAACGGCGGGCTTTTTCATGGGCTGAGGCTCAAGCCGCCCACAAGCGCAGTTCATGCAATCCGCTGCGCTCCACCCGTGTGCCGAGTGCCCGTCCCTCGTCTTCAAACATGGACTGCAGCCACGCCATATCCACTTCGCGCGCATAGGCCAGCCGGAAATGGCTGCGCCGCAACGGCACCAGCCGCAGGTCGGCGCTGCCGCCGGCATCGAAGCTGACGAAGGCCATCAGCGCCAGGTCCGGCCGGTATTCGTCGTAGCCACCAATGCCTTCGTAGTCGTTGATGAAATCGCCGCAGCCATACAGGATTGGCTTGCCGGCATGCAGCTCAATCCCCAGCGGATGATGCGAGGAATGCCCGTGCACGATGTCGATTTCGCCGCCCTCCACCAGCGCGCGGGCGAAGGCGCGTTGCGCGGGGTCGATGTGGTAGCCCCAGTTCGGGCCCCAGTGGATCGATACCACCACGACGTCGCCGGCACGCCTGAACTTGCGCACCTGCGCGGCAATGCGTTCGCGCGATGCAGCCGACCAGTCTTCCAGGAGGTTCACGCCGGAATGTCCGGCGCTGGCGCGCCAGGCCGCCGGAGTGCCGGCATTTTCCATGGCGAGGGCCAGCACCAGCACGCGGCCGCCGCCGGGCCGCGGCAGCAGTGCGGCGTGCGCCGCGCTTGCCTCGTCGGGGCCGGCGCCGGCATGCGCTATATGCGCGCCGTCGAGCGCTGCCAGCGTATCCGTCAGGCCCGCGCGTCCCCAGTCCATCACGTGGTTGTTGGCCAGCACCGCGCAGTCGATGCCGGCGGCCTGCAGGCAGGCGATGTTGCCCGGATGCATGCGATAGTGCACCGCCTTCCCGGGCCAGACATCGTCGCTGGTGGTGATGGCGGTTTCCAGGTTGACGATGCGCGGCCGCGCAGCGCGGCTTTCCAGTTCCGCCAGGGCATCGCCCCAGGGGTATTCCGGCGCGGCGGGGCGCGCGATCGGGCCGGTCTTGTGCTCGGCCAGGCGCACGTAGTCGAGCGCGGAATGCACATACGATTCATGCAGCAGCGGCTGGCTGGGATGCGCCAGGATCTGGTCGATGCCGCGCCCGGTCATCACGTCGCCGCACAGGAACAGGGGAGGGTGGCTGGCTGTGTCCATGGTGCAGACGGACGGCGCGAGGGCGCCGTGCCGGCTGTTCATTCATGATAGGCCGGCAGGGTGGCGGGGCGGCATGATCGCGTTGCGGCACTTGCCATGGGGATTGTGCGCGTGGGGCCAAAGCCCCATTTACATTCAAGCGGTGACTGCCTTAAATGATCTAGTCATCGGTCCTCGTGGCCATTTCCCTGCACCCAGACGCCGCGCGCCGTCCGATGTTTCCAACCAGCATCGGGAGGCACACTATGGCCCAGCCATCGCAGGAACACATTGAGGCACTCAAGGCGCAGCTGCGCGGGCGCCTGCTGCAGCCGGACGACAGCGGCTACGACGAAGCGCGCCGCATCTGGAACGCGATGATCGACCGCCGTCCGCCACTGATCGTGCAGGCCGCGGGTGCTGCCGACGTGATCGCCGCGGTCAACTTCGCGCGCGACCATGGCGTGCTGCTGTCGATACGCGGCGGCGGCCACAATATCGGCGGGCTGGCGATCTGCGAGGACGGCATGGTGCTGGACCTGTCGCAAATGAAATCCGTACGCATCGATCCCCACGCGCAACGCGGCTATGTGGAGCCCGGCGCCACGCTGCGCGATTTCGACCACGAGGCGCAGGCCTTTGGCCTCGCCACGCCACTGGGCATCAACTCCACCACCGGCGTGGCCGGGCTGACGCTCGGCGGCGGCTTCGGCTGGCTCAGCCGCAAGTTCGGCACCACCGTCGACAACCTGGTGTCGGCACAGGTCGTGACCGCCGACGGCAAGCTGGTGCGCGCCAGCGCCGACGAGAACGCCGACCTGTTCTGGGCGCTGCGCGGCGGCGGCGGCAACTTCGGCGTGGTGACGATGTTCGAGTTCCGGCTGCACCCGGTCGGCCCCGAGGTCTATGGCGGGCTGATCGTCTATCCGCTGGAACAGGCCGCCGCGGTGTTGCCGGCCTACCGTGAACTGTTCAAGTCGATGCCTGACGAGCTGACCGTCTGGGTGGTGCTGCGCCAGGCGCCGCCGCTGCCGTTCCTGCCGCCCGAGACGCACGGCAAGCCGGTTGCGGCACTGGCGATCTGCTATATCGGCCCGCCTGACAAAGGCCCCGAACTGGTCGAGCCGTTGCGCAAGCTCGGCACGCCCTATGGCGAGCATCTCGGGCCGATGCCGCTTACGGCATGGCAGCAGGCCTTCGATCCATTGCTGACGCCGGGAGCGCGCAACTACTGGAAATCGCACAACTTCGCCGGGCTGGACGACGGCCTGATCACGATGCTGATCGAGCAGATCGGCAAGCTGCCCTCGCCGCAATGCGAGGTCTTTATCGGCGCCATGGGCGGGCAGACCAACCGCGTCGCGCCCGATGCCACTGCTTACGCCAGCCGCGACGCCAACTTCATCATGAACCTGCACGGGCGCTGGGATGCGCCCGCTGATGACGACAAGTGCATCAGCTGGGCCCGTGAAGTGTTCCGTGCGGCAGCGCCCTTCGCACTGGGCAGCGTCTATGTGAACTTCCTGACGCAGGAAGAAACCGACCGCATCGGCGCGGCCTACGGGCCCAACTACGAGCGGCTGGTCGAGGTGAAGCGGCGCTATGATCCGGGCAACCTGTTCCGCCACAACCACAACATCAATCCAGCGGCGTAACTGGCGTAATCTGCAGGGACAGGCAGGAAGGCGGGGCAGGGCGGGTTGCCTGCCCCGTTTTCACGCGGCTGCAATACGGGCATGCGAGTATCGCCGCACCGCGTTGTATCCACAGGGAGCAGATCAGATGAGACCGGGCGAAGCAGAATTGGTGCGGCGCATCCACAACGAGGTGGCCGACTACTACGACGAAGAGATCGAACTGGAACTGGACGACCGCGAAGCCAGCGAGGCCTTCGGCGATCCGGTGCACCTGGACGACGAGGGCGAGCAGGACAGCCGCCGGCATTATTTCCGCGAGCTGTTCCGCCTGCAGGGCGAACTGGTGCGGCTGCAGAGCTGGGTGGCCGCCACCGGGCACAAGATCGTCATCATCTTCGAAGGACGCGACGCCGCCGGCAAGGGCGGCGTGATCAAGCGCATCACGCAGCGCCTGAACCCGCGCGTCTGCCGCGTGGCGGCGCTGCCCGCGCCCAACGACCGCGAACGCACCCAGTGGTACTTCCAGCGCTACGTGGCGCACTTGCCCGCCGCCGGCGAGATCGTGCTGTTCGACCGCAGCTGGTACAACCGCGCCGGCGTCGAGCGCGTGATGGGCTTCTGCTCCGACGACCAGTACGAAGAGTTCTTCCGCTCCGTGCCCGAGTTCGAAAAGATGCTGGTGCGCTCCGGCATCCAGGTGATCAAGTACTGGTTTTCGATCACGCACGACGAACAGCGTTTGCGCTTCCTCAGCCGCATCCACGATCCGCTCAAGCAGTGGAAGCTGAGCCCGATGGACCTGGAATCACAGCGCCGCTGGGAGGACTACACCAAGGCCAAGGAAATCATGCTCGAGCGCACGCATATTGCCGAGGCGCCGTGGTGGGTGGTGCAGGCCGACGACAAGAAGCGCGCGCGGCTGAACTGCATCCATCACCTGCTGAGCCAGGTCCCCTATGCGGAAGTGGAGGCGCCCAGCGTGGTGCTGCCGGGGCGCGAACGGCATGAGGACTATGTGCGGCAGCCGGTGCCGAAGGAGATGATCGTTCCGGATGTGTATTGAGGGAACACACCCTAGGGTTTGCACGGGTGCGTCATCGTCCCCCTGGGGTAGACGGCTACCTATAATGAAAACAGCCACCTGTAAATCCAAGGGTGGCCGTTATCGTGGAACTGCTAGTTTTTTGGGCGGCCATGCTTGCTGCCTACCTTCTGATGAAGCGTGCCGGCTGCTTCAGCCAGCCGGTGCTTTATCCCGACTTCGATCATCCCTTCCGCTACTGGTGGGCGCAACGGCTGGGGCGCCAGCTGCTACCGCCGGCTTTGCCGGATCACAGGCAACAAAAAACCCGGAGAGCGTGACGCTGTCCGGGTTTGCTTGTGTGGGCGATGCCCTGGAATTCTTTGGTGCCGAAGAGAGGAATCGAACCCCCGACCTTCTCATTACGAATGAGCTGCTCTACCGACTGAGCTACTTCGGCAACATGTTCCGGTGAACTGGAACAGCCCGCAATAGTAGCAGCGTTTTTCCGCCTTGTGAACCCCTTTTGTGTCGCCCGTGCCATCCGGCCGGGGCCAAAAGAAAACGGGGCGCCACCTGGGCGCCCCGTCTTATTGCCGCGTGGCCGGAATCAGGCCTTGCCTTCGGCTTCCAGGTGGTAGCGGGTGACGCGTTCCACTTCGTTCTTGGAGCCCAGGATCACGGAGACGCGCTGGTGCAGTTTTTCGGGCTGCACGTCCATGATGCGCTGGTGGCCGTTGGTGGCGGCGCCGCCGGCCTGTTCGACCAGCATGGCCATCGGGTTGGCTTCGTACATCAGGCGCAGCTTGCCCGGTTTTTCCGGCTCGCGCTTGTCCCACGGGTACATGAAGACGCCGCCGCGGGTCAGGATGCGGTGCACATCGGCGACCATCGAGGCGACCCAGCGCATGTTGAAGTTCTTGCCGCGCGGGCCTTCTTCGCCAGCCAGGCATTCGTCGATATAGCGGCGCACGGGCGGGGCCCAGTGGCGCATGTTCGACATGTTGATGGCGAATTCCTTGGTGTCGTCCGGGATCGTCACGTTGGAGTGCGTCAGCACGAAGCTGCCTGCCTCGCGGTCCAGCGTGAACATGTGCACGCCGTTGCCGACGGTCAGCACCAGGGTGGTCTGCGGGCCGTAGACGGCGTAGCCGGCGGCGACCTGGTGGGTGCCGGGCTGCATGAAGTCGGCCTCGGTCACGGTCTGGCCCGGCTTGGGCATGTGCAGCACCGAGAAGATGGTGCCGATCGAGACGTTGACGTCAATGTTCGACGAGCCGTCCAGCGGGTCGAACATCAGCAGGTATTCGCCCTTCGGGTAGCGGTTGGGAATCTCGTAGAACGATTCCATTTCTTCGGACGCCATGGCGGCGAGGTGGCCGCCCCATTCGTTGGCGTCGAGCAGCACTTCATTGGCGATCACGTCCAGCTTCTGCTGGGTTTCGCCCTGGACGTTGCCGGTGCCGGCCGAGCCCAGCACGCCGGCGAGGGCGCCCTTGCTGACGGCGTTGGAAATGGCCTTGCAGGCGCGCGCGACCACTTCGATCAGCAGCCGCAGTTCGGGCTGGATCGTGTTGTGCTTGCGCTGCTCCTCGACCAGGTAGCGGGTGAGGCTGATGCGAGTCATGGTTGGTTCTCCTTGGATGGCCGCAATTCTACATGCCCGGCCGCGCCGGGCCGGGCAAAGGGGGCGTTGGCGGGCCTCCTTGTGTCGTTCCCGCCGCTCAGGCGGCCAGCGCCTTGCCGACGATCTCGCGCACGTCGCGCGACAGCGTACTGCTGGCGGCGACGCGTTCCAGTTCGGCGCGCATGCGGTCGCGCAGCGCCAGTTCGTACTTCTGCCAGCGGTCCATCACGCGTGCCAGGCGCGCCGCCACTTGCGGGTTGATGGCGTCGAGCGCCAGCACCTGGTCGGCCCAGAAGCGGTAGCCCGAGCCGTCCTGGGCGTGGAACTGGGCCGGGTTGCCGGAGCAGAAGCTGAAGATCAGCGAACGCGCGCGGTTGGGGTTGCGCAGGTTGAAGGCGGGGTGCTCCATCAGCGCGCGCACGGTGTCGATGGTGCGCTTGCCGGCGTGCGGGCCGACTTCACCGCGCTGCATACCTTGCAGCGAGAACCATTTGTCGATCACCAGCGGGTCGTCCTCGAAGCGCTCGTAGAAGTCCGCCAGCGCATGCTCGCGCCCGGGGGCGAAGCTGTTGACCAGCGCCGACAGCGCGGCGAAGCGATCGGTCATGTTGTCGGCGTTCTGGTACTGCTGCTCGGCCAGCGCCTGCATCGCGGCATCGCCGCTGTCGGCCAGGTAGCCGAGCGCAAGGTTGCGCAGTGCGCGCCTGGCGGCGGAAGTGGCATCGGGCGAGTAGGCGCCCGGCGTGGCGTTGCCCTCGTAGGCGGCGAGCCAGTCGGCCTGCAGCGCGCGCGCCAGGCCTTCGCGCATGAACTGGCGCGCGCGGTGGATGGCGGCGGGATCGGCCACGCCCATGCGCTCGGCCAGGTAGGCCTCGGCGGGCAGCACCAGCGCCTGTTCGCGGAAGGCGGGATTGAGCGTGTCGTCGGTCAGCACGGCGCGCATGGCCTGCACCAGCGCGGGCTCGAGCTTGAGCTCGCGCCCGGCCTGGACGTCGGCCACCAGCTGCAGCAGCGCGCGCGTGGCCAGGCGCTGGCCGGCTTCCCAGCGGTTGAAGGCATCGCTGTCGTGCGACAGCTGGAAGGTCAGCTGCGCGTCGGTGTACTCGGCATCGACGATCACCGGCGCCGAGAAGTTGCGCAGCAGCGAGGGCAGCGGGGCACTGGCGCCGCGCGGCAGGTTGATGAAGCGGAAGCTCTGCTCGGCCTGCGTGAAGTCGAGCACGCGCGTGGTCGCTCCGGGCGTGCTTTCGCCTTCGAGCTGCAGCGGCAGGTCCTTGCCGTCTGCGCCAAGCAGGCCGAGCGCGAACGGGATATGGAAGGGCTGCTTCTCGGGCGTGCCGGCGCGGGTCTCGATGCCGACCTTGGGGCAGCGCTGCGACAGCGTCAGCGTCAGGCTGCCGTCGTCGCCGTTCCAGTCCGTGCGCGCCGTCACCACCGGGGTGCCGGCCTGGCTGTACCACAGGCCGAACTGGCTCAGGTCGCGGCCGTTGGCATCGGCCATCGCCGCGCGGAAGTCGTCGCAGGTGACGGCCTGGCCGTCATGGCGCTGGAAGTACAGGTCCATGCCCTTGCGGAAGCCGTCGCGGCCGAGCAGGGTCTGGTACATGCGCACGACTTCGGCGCCTTTCTCGTACACGGTGACCGTGTAGAAGTTGTTGATCTCTTCGTAGCTGTCGGGGCGCACCGGGTGTGCCATCGGGCCGGCATCTTCGGGGAACTGCACCTGGCGCAGCACGCGCACGTCCTCGATGCGCTTGACCGCGCGGCCGGATTCCGAGCCCATCATGTCGGCCGAGAACTCCTGGTCGCGGAACACCGTCAGGCCTTCCTTGAGCGAAAGCTGGAACCAGTCGCGGCAGGTCACGCGGTTGCCGGTCCAGTTGTGGAAGTACTCATGGCCGACCACCGCCTCGATATTGGCGAAGTCGGTGTCGGTGGCGGTCTGCGCGTTGGCCAGCACGTACTTGGTGTTGAAGATGTTCAGGCCCTTGTTTTCCATCGCGCCCATGTTGAAGTCGCCCACGGCGACGATCATGAAGCGGTCAAGGTCCAGTTCCAGCCCGAAGCGGCGCTCGTCCCAGCGGATCGAATGGATCAGCGAATCCATGGCGTGGCGGGTCTTGTCGAGGTCGCGCGCCTCGACCCAGACCTGCAGCAGCTTGTCCTTGCCGGAGGCGGACTGGATCCGTTCCTCGATGCGTTCGAGCTTGCCCGCGACCAGCGCGAACAGGTAGGCCGGCTTGCGGAACGGGTCTTCCCATACGGCTGCGTGGCGGCCGTCGGGCAGTTCGCGCTGGCTCACCAGGTTGCCGTTGGACAGCAGCACCGGATAGGCGGCGCGGTCGGCGCGCAGCGTGACGCGGTAGGTCGCCATCACGTCGGGGCGGTCCAGGAAGTAGGTGATGCGGCGAAAGCCCTCGGCTTCGCACTGGGTGAAGAAGTTGCCGTTGGACACGTACAGGCCCGACAGCGTGGTATTGGCCGCGGGCTGGCAGGCGGTGGTGATCTCCAGCGTGCCCTGCGCCGGCAGGCCGGGGATGGTCAGCGTGCCGGCATCCTGGGTCGCGTTGGCGACCGGCTTGCCGTCCAGGCTGACGCCGATCAGTTCGAGCTCCTCGCCGGCCAGCACCAGCGGTGCATCGGGCGCGCCGGCCTGGCGCGCGAAGCGCAGCGTGCTGGTGACCACGGTGCGCTGGGGATCGAGGTCCAGCACCAGCTCGGCGTGGTCGATGGCGAACGGCGGCGGGGTATAGTCCTTGCGATAGACGGTAACGGGCGTGTCGGTGCGCAGCATGGAAAGATCCTGTCTTCGGAAGACCGTTAGGAAAGGGGGCGGGCCATGCGCGCGGCAGCGAAGCATGGCGCTGAAGTCCTCATTGTAGCCAAGGGGTCGGGGCGCGGCCCGGCGCAGCACGGCATCGGCAAGCTGCGGGGAATTCCGCGCCGGCGGCGTGGTCTCAGAGACACGTGGGTATTCAGAGGAAAGCGAGGTAGCACTATGTGGCAGCGCGCAGGCGGTGTCGGCAATGCAGGAGCGGCGGGGCCGCGCAGGTGGTGGGGGGCGATGGCGTTGCTGGCGGCGCTGCTGCTGTCGGGGTGCGCCAGCACGGTGGTGACCGATGTCACGGCGTTCAGCCAGCCCGGCTGGCAGAACGATGCGCCGCGCACCTACAGCTTCGAGCGCAGCGCCGAGCAGGCCGCGCAGCTGGACCGCCAGACCTATGAGCAGTGGCTGGCCGCGGCGCTGGCGGGGATCGGCTTCGAGCAGGTGCCGGCGAAACAGGCGCGCTATCGCGTCAGCATGGACTTCGATGCCGCGCCCGGCATCGTGCGCGTGGCCGAGACCGTCTACCCGGACCCATGGTACGGCCCGTGGGGCCCGTACTGGGGGCCTGGCTATTACCGCCCGTACGGGCCCTGGGGTCCGTGGGGCCCATGGGGGCCGGGCTACTGGCCGCCGCAGACCGTGGTGCGCGACGTGTCGGTGACGTTCTCCAGCCTGCGCGTGTATTTCAGGGATGCGGCCAGCGGCAAGCGGATCTACCAGGTCACCGCGCAGAACCAGACCGAGAACGGCAGCCTGCCGGCGGTCATGCCCTACCTGATCCGCAGCGCCTTTACCGACTTCCCGGCCGAGAGCGGCCGTCCGCGCCGGGTGACGCTGGAGGTCGAGAAGAACGCAAAGTAGGGCGGCCAGGGCCGGCCACGTCGTCCCGGACAGGCGATGCGTGCGGATGCATGCAGGGGCATGCGTCTGCACCTGCATTGCATACGCAATGGTAAAAGCTGTTTAACTGGAATAATCCACCCAAAAAACGGCCTGCAGGCGGGCCCTGGTGGTACTTTGCGCGGACACGTGGGCTAGAATGGTTGCTCGATTTTTCCGGCCTGTCTGCCGGAATCGTCAGTTTCGCTGCCAGGCGTTGTCCTTCGCTGCCGGCCCGTATCCTGAGATTTCTCGATCGGGGCCGAGCCGGATCTTGGCGGGAGAGGGGCGCTTCCGGTCCGGGCCATTTTCCGGACGAGCCAATGAGCAGCAAGAATAGCGGTGATGCACCGCAACATGCCCCGAACAGTCCTGAAGCGCAACTGCGCCTCGCTGCGCTGGAATACCACCGCAGCCCGACCAAGGGAAAGATCCAGGTAACCGCGACCAAGGCGCTGTCCAACCAGCGCGACCTGTCGCTGGCCTACTCGCCGGGCGTGGCCTATGCCTGCGAGGAAATCGCCAAGGACCCCGCCACCGCCGCCGAGTACACCTCGCGCGCCAACCTGGTGGCCGTGGTCACCAATGGCACCGCCGTGCTGGGCCTGGGCGATATCGGCCCGCTGGCCGGCAAGCCGGTGATGGAGGGCAAGGGCTGCCTGTTCAAGAAGTTCGCCGGCATCGACGTGTTCGACATCGAACTCGATGCGCGCGACCCGGACAAGATCGTCGAGATCGTTGCCGCGCTCGAGCCCACGCTGGGCGGCGTGAACCTGGAAGACATCAAGGCACCGGAATGCTTCTACATCGAGCAGAAGCTGCGCGAGCGCATGAACATCCCCGTCTTCCACGACGACCAGCACGGCACCGCCATTATTTCGACCGCGGCGCTGCTGAACGGCCTGAAGATCGTGGGCAAGGACATTGCCAAGGTGAAGATGGCCGTATCGGGCGCCGGCGCGGCTGCGATTGCGTGCCTCGATACGATGGTGAGCCTCGGCGTGACGCGCGAGAACATCTCGGTGGTGGACTCGAAGGGCGTGATCTATGTGGGCCGCGATGCCAGCATGGAGGCCAACAAGGCCCGCTACGCGCAGGACACGTCGGCCCGCACGCTGGCGGATATCGTCAACGGCGCCGACGTCTTCCTGGGTTGCTCGACCGCCGGCGTGCTGACCGCCGAGATGGTCAAGACCATGGCCGACAAGCCCATCATCCTGGCGCTGGCCAACCCCGAGCCGGAAATCCGCCCGGAAGTGGCCAAGGCCGCGCGCCCGGACTGCATCATCGCCACCGGCCGTTCGGACTACCCGAACCAGGTCAACAACGTGCTGTGCTTCCCGTACATCTTCCGCGGCGCACTGGATTGCGGCGCGACCAAGATCACGGAAGCGATGAAGCTGGCCTGCGTCAAGGCCATCGCCGAGCTGGCCGAGGCCGAGCTGAACGACGCCGTTGCCGCCGCCTACGGCGGCCGTGAGCTGAAGTTCGGCCCGGACTACATCATCCCGACCCCGTTCGACCAGCGCCTGATCGAGAAGATCGCGCCGGCGGTGGCCAAGGCCGCGGAAGAATCCGGCGTGGCCACGCGCCCGATCAAGGACCTCGAAGCGTATCGCCAGCAGCTGTCCACCTATGTCTATCACACCGGCCTGATCATGAAGCCGGTGTTCTCGGCCGCCAAGGCCGCGCCCAAGCGCGTCGCCTACGCCGAGGGCGAGGAAGAGCGCGTGCTGCGTGCCGTGCAGACCGTGGTGGACGAAGGGCTGGCCCGCCCCACCCTGATCGGCCGCCCGCACGTGATCCAGATGCGCATCGAGAAGGCCGGCCTGCGCCTCAAGGCCGGGGTGGACTTCGATCTGGTCAATCCGGAAGAAGACCCGCGCTATCGCGCCTACCACGAGGCCTACCAGGCCCTGCGCGGCCGCGACGGCGTGACGCCGGACATGGCCAAGGTGGCACTGCGCCGCTCCAACACGCTGATCGGCGCCATGCTGATTCACATGGGCGATGCCGATGCGCTGCTGTGCGGCACGGTGGGCCGCTTCGAGGCACACCTCGAGCACGTGCGCGACGTGATCGGCCTGGCGCCGGGCGCCAAGGTGTTCGCTGCGATGAATGCGCTGATGCTGGAAAAGCATACGCTGTTCATCACCGACACCTTCGTCAATGACGATCCCACCGCCGACGAACTGGCCGCGATCACGCAACTGGCCGCTGAGGAAATCGCGCGCTTCGGCCTCGTTCCCAAGGTCGCGCTGATGTCGCACTCGATGTTCGGCTCCTCTACCCGTCCGTCGGCGCGCAAGATGCGCGAGGCTGCGGGAATCCTGGCCAAGCTGGCACCGCACCTGGAAGTGGAAGGCGAGATGCAGGGCGACGCTGCCCTGGACGAAGACGTGCGCCGCCACTTCCTGCCGTCGACCAAGCTGGCCGGCAGCGCCAACCTGCTGGTGATGCCGACGCTGGATGCCGCCAATATCGCCTTCAACCTGCTCAAGATCACGGGCGGGCAGGGCGTCACGGTGGGCCCGATCCTGCTGGGCGCGGCCAAGCCGGTGCACATCCTGAACCCGCAGGCCACTACGCGCCGGATCGTCAACATGACGGCCGTGGCGGTGGCGGAGAGCAACGCGGTGCGCTGATGCGCTGACAGGCGTGAGCCAATGTAAAAAGCCGGGTCTGATGACCCGGCTTTTTCTTTGATGCTGCTCCGCGGCAAGCGCACAGGGCGCGCGGCGGGATCGGTGGCTATTGCAGCACGTTGTACTGCTCGCGCATCACGACAATGATCGACTTGGCCGCGGCGAGCTGCGTGCCCAGGTTGTCGACGGATTCTTGCGGGAAATCGACCTCGGCGCTCCAGTTGCATCCGGTATGGTCAGGCTGGTGCATTCGCACCGCGTGCAGTTCGCATTCGCCGCACTCGGGGTTGTTGTCGAGGCACTGGTTCAGGATGGCCATCAGTTCGGAACGGGTCTTCGGATATCGCCGCATGTATCACCTCGCTCAATGTCGTTTTTGAGGTCCGGATCACCAATCTAGGAAGCGGGAAGGAGGCCTTCCAATTGAATCCACCTATGAAATGCCGGCTTTCGATCCGTGTTCCCTGGCGGCATGCGATGGCGCGGCGCAGCATTTCGGCGGCAGATTTCCGCGCTGTGTGATGCGCACGCGGCAATGAAAAAGCCCGCCGGAAGGGCGGGCTCCAGGGCTGCCGGTGAGGCGGTTACGTCATCAGAACTTGTGACGCATGCCCACGCCGAAGGTATCGCCGTGCTCGATGCCGGTGATCTTGTCGTAGTAGTAGGCGGCGTAGACGTCGGTGCGCTTGGACAGGTTGTAGTCGTAGGCGACGGCAAACGTGTTGCGCTTGAAGTCACCGATCGCGTTCTCGGTCTTGCCATAGGCGTAGGACGCCAGCACGTTGCCGGCACCGACCGGCACCGAGGCCCCGACCTGACCGTTGGTGTGCTTGATGTCGCCGCTGGCGGCCGTGCTGGCCTTGGTCTTGATGTACTGGCCCTGGGCGAACAGCTTGACCACCTTGAAGTCGTACGTGATGCCGCCCAGCACAGCGTCCTGGCGGCTCAGGCCTGCTACCGACAGGTCGTCGGGAACCGCGTTGAAGCGGACCTGCTGGAACGCTACGGTCGCGGCGAACGGCCCGTTGAAGTACATCAGGTTGCCGCCCCACTTGTTCTGGCCCGCGGCACCTGCCTTCTCGCCTGCCGAGTAGATCAGGTTCGCGCTCAGGCCGCCGAAGTTCGGGGTGGAGTACAGCACCGAGTTGCTCCAGCCCGAGTCGCCGATGATGCCCGGATCCACCACGCCATTGCTGGCGGAACCGAAGTAGGTGTGGAAGATGGTCGGCGAGAACACATACGAGTCGACCAGCGGGTTGAACAGGATGGTCGAGATGAAGTACGGGGTGGTGTTGCGGCCCAGCTTCAACGTACCCAGCTTGTCATTCTGCAGGCCGACGTACGCGTTGCGGCTGAACATCGAGTCGCCGTTGAAGCGGCCGCTGTTGCCGCTGTCCGTGCGGAAGAACCCGTTCAGGTCGAAGATGGCCTTGGTGCCGCCGCCCAGGTCTTCGGTGCCCTTGATGCCCCAGTAGGACGTCTGCATACCGCCCGAGTTGGCCACCCATGCGCGCTCGCCCGAGCCCGGGCTCTTGACGCCGCCGACGAACATGTCAGCCTGGCCGTACAGCGTGACGCTGGACTGGGCCATGGCCGCGCCGGAAAAAAGGGTAGCCGCTACCGCCGCCAGCTTTAGTGCCGGCTTGTACTGCTTCTGCATTGTTAGACCTCCGTGGTTTGATCGATCCTGCTTGGAACGTTGTGTACTGGGTCCCTGTCGGGTTCTTCTAATGTCTTGGTGCTTTTATTCGTGCCGCCTGGCTTGGCTCGGTGATGGGTGGTGCATGGGGTGCCGGCGGCATCGGGTACAGCGTTTTTTGTTATACAGGTGACGCTTTTTTGCTCAGGCGGATACTAAGTCGTCAAGCCGGAACTGCGCAATGCGATGGATCTGGTTGATGCATGTTTGCAACTCTTGCTGCGGCGTGTTTTCCAGGCGGCGCGCGAACTCAGCGATGATCCCGTGGCGGTCGTAGCCGCGCACGGCGAGGATGAACGGGAAGCCGAACTTCTGGTTGTAGGCCGCGTTAAGCGCCTGCAGGCGGTCGAACTCCTCGGGCGTGCACAGGTTCAGGCCGGCACCGCTTTGCTCGCGCGTGGATTCGGCGGTCAGCTCGCCGCGCACGGCGGCCTTGCCGGCCAGCTCCGGGTGGGCGCGCACCAGCTTGAGTTGGGCCGCCTCGCCGGCTTCATCGACGGCCTTGCGCAGTGCCAGTGCCAGCGCGGCACCGTCGGCGAAGGGCCGTTGCGTGGCAGCGGTTTCGGCAAACCACGGCGAATGTTCGTAGATGCCGCCCAGCACCTGCACGAACTCCGCGACAGGCATGGTGTTGAGTTGGGCGATGGTGTAGGTCTGGCTCATGCTTGGTTCCGGGGGGTGTAGGGGTGGGTATCGGCCCAGTGGCGGGCGATGTCGACACGGCGGCAGATCCACACCTTGTCGTGACCCTGCACATAGTCGAGGAAGCGCTGCAGCGCGCGGAAGCGGCCCGGGCGGCCGAGCAGGCGGCAGTGCATGCCGATCGACAGCATCTTGGGGCTGTCCTGTCCGCTGGGGTCGCCTTCCTCGTACAGCACGTCGAACGCGTCCTTCAGGTACTGGAAGAATTGTTCGCCGGTATTGAAGCCCTGCGGCGTGG
>NZ_JFJW01000064.1:0-82672 GCF_000611125.1 Cupriavidus sp. SK-4 | reverse complement strand
GGGGGTTTTTGCTTTGGCGCGGCGGAGTATCACACCCGCGCCCTTCATGCCGTCATCCGCCGGTCCGCGACAGTCAGCGCAACGCCGGCCAGGCAGCAGCCTCCAACCAGCAATGCGGCTGGCACGGTGCCGTGCACTGCCAGTGAGCCGGCCGCAACCGGCATCAGCATCAGCACAGCCAGGTTGTTGATGCTTTCCGAGACGGCCAGAACCTGTCCCTTTGCCGCGGCAGCGCGCCGAGCCAGGATGGCGGTGCTCGATGGCGCCGCGATGCCGAGTGCCGCGCCCCATGCCAGCAGGCAGCCAAGCGACCCGGGCAACCCCATGATGGCTGTCGTGAACAGGGTCATGGCCACGGCGACAAGCGCGGTGGCCAACATCAGAACACTTTCCTCGCGCGCGAAGCATTGGCTGGCACGTCCTGCCAGCAGATTGCCGACGGCCAGGCCGAGGCCGAACACCGATAGTGCCGCGCCGACGCCGGCCACGCCGAGCCCGTAACGCAGCCGCAGCACTTCCCCCGCCAGTACATAGCCCGCCACGGCACTTCCATTCCAGGCGCCTTTCGCGATCAATGGCAGCAGGATGCTTGAAGATGTCGGGGTGTTCCTGAATTTTTCCTGGGAATCGCCGCTACGCGGCAGATTGTGTGGAAGTACATGGCAGCCGGCAAGAAAGGCTGCCAGGCAACCTCCGGCGGTGACAAGGAAGGGCGCGCGCCAGCCGAATCCGTCGGCCAGCACCCCGGCCACTGCCGGGCCTGCCGCAATGCCAGCGGTCATGCCCAGCATGACGCTGCCCATGGCGCCGGCCTGCCGCGCCGGGGGAACCAGATCCGCGATCAATGCGAAGACGGTGGGAATCGTGGCCGCGGCGGCGAGACCGCCGAGGATACGCAATGCCATGGCGGCATGCAGCGTAGGCACGAGCGTGAGGGCGATGCCATCCAGCGCGAACAGCAGCAATGCAGCCAGCAGCACGCGGCGCCGTCCGGCACGATCGGAGAACCAGCCCATCAGCGGCGCGGCGACGGCATAGGAAAGCGCATAGGCAGATACCAGTCCCGATGCGCGCGCCGGGGTGGTGGCAAAGGCGTCTGCAAGTGGCGCCAGCATCGGTGACAGCATGAATTCGGCAGCGCCGACCATGCATACGGCGAGGGCAAGCACGGGCAGCAGGCAGGGAGATGGCATGGGGAAGCCTCCTCGGACTTCAACATTGAGGGGACGTAGCGATACCGGCCGAGACGTGCAAAACGCGACGCAACAAGACGGCATCACCGGCTAACAGTGGGTAAATCCGGAAAATGAATGCGCCGCTGAGTCGGGCGCGAAGAGGGGGCGAGCGGGCACCGGGTACTGCGAGAATTGGCGATGTAGAAAGATCGCCAGGAAGTCGGGATGATTTTATCGTAATGCCGGCCTTAGGGTGACATGCCGCCGGTGCCAGGCCCCGGCGGCACGGCCGACAAGATCCTTAATCGGCTTCGATCTGCATCGACTTCAGTAGCGGCTGCCACTTGTCGCTCTCAGCCTTGAGCAGCGTGCGCAGGCCTTCCGGCGTCTGCTTGTCGACCGGCACGATTTCCGCACCCAGGCCATCGAGCTTCTTGATTACCACGGGATCTTGCAGCCCCTTCTGCAGCGCCTTGGTCAGCCGCGCCACCGCAGCGGGCGGCGTGCCCTTGGGCGCGTAGATGCCGTGCCAGACCTTGACGTCAAAGCCCTTGAGACCGCCTTCCTGCAGCGTTGGCGCACTGGGCAGCGCCTTGATCCGCGCCGGCGTGGTCACGCCGAACAGGCGCACGCGGTCGGCCTGGATATGCGGCAGCGTGGCCGTGGTCTGGTCGCACAGCAGGTCGACTTGGCCGCCCAGCAGCGCGGTCAGCGCGGGGCCGGCGCCCTGGTAAGGGATCGCATTGAGCTTGACGTGGACCGATTGCTCGAACAGCACGCCGCATAGCTGCGACACGGCGCCGAGCCCGGCATTGGCCAGCGACACCTTGTCCTTGTTCTGCGTCACGTAGCGGATCAGTTCCGGCACGGTCTTGGCCGGCAGGTCCTTGCGGCCCATCAGGGTCATCGGCACGTCCGCCACCTGGCCGAGATACTCGAAATCCTTCAGCGGCGCGTAGGACAGCTTCTTGTACAGTGCCGGCGCGGTCGCCATGCCGTTATGGTGGATCAGCAGCGTATAGCCGTCCGCCTGTGCGCGGGCGACAAAGGCGGCAGCCACGGTGCCGCCGGCGCCGGTGCGGTTTTCCACCACCACGCTCTGGCCGAGATCCTGCGACATCGCCTGCGCCAGTGTGCGTGCCACGACATCGGTCGGGCCGCCGGCGGAGTAGGGGACGACCAGCGTGATCGGCTTGCCGGGGTAGGCGTCAGCCGCCGCCGCGCCGCTTGTGCCAGCCAGCGCCGAGGCCATCACCATCACGCCCGCCAGCCATCGTGGCCCGGCGTGCAAATCCTTCGCATCCTTCATTGCTGTCTCCAGATTGGTGCCGCACCGTGAGTCCGGAGCGGCTTGTCGGGGTTGCGCGGCTAGCATGGGGGCATGCCGCAGCGACCACAATCTGGTTCTCGTGAAGGGTGCCTAATCCCCGATGAAAGATCAGGCCTGCTGGCCGTGGGGGGCGACCACGCGGTATGTGCTTTGCACGAAACCGCTTTCGTAGGTGGTGGTGCGCAGGTGAGCCAACTGGATGTCGTGTCCGGCATCTCCGAACAGCGGGATGCCATGGCCGATCAGCACCGGGATGCGGGTGATTGTCAGCGTATCGATCAGCCCATCGGCCAGGAAGGACTGGATCAGCTTGCCGCCGTCGACATAGACACTGGCGGCACCGGCCGCGGCCAGTGCCGCGGCGGCTTCGCCCACCGTGCCGCGCAGCAGGCGCACATCATCGGCCAGGGCTGGCGGCACGGCGTCGGCCGCCAGGGTGTTGCTCATGACCATCACCCGCTTGCCCGCATAGGGCCAGGGGTCGAAGGTCAGGACTTTCTCGTAGGTATTGCGCCCCAGCAGCAGCGTGTCGACCGACTGCATGTAGGCGGCGTAGCCGTGGTCGTCGGTGGAGGTGGTGGCGGACAGCAGCCAGTCCAGGTCGCCGTCGGCGCGGGCGATGAAGCCGTCGAGGCTGGTGGCGATAAAGACAGAGAAGCGCAGGTTCGGTGCAGTGGTCAAGACTCGCTCCGGGTCGGGGCGATCCGGGGAAGCTGCGGTCAGCCTGCCGGATCCGGGCCGCCATGCTAACCCGATTGTCCCGCCACTGCACCGCTCAGGCGACTTCGGCCACGCGCACTTCCACCAGCAGCTTCTTCAGTTCCGGCACGCACGAGCCGCAGTTGCCGCCGGCCTTGACGCAGGCGGTGATCTCCGCGGGCGTCTTCAGGTCGTGCTTGCGCACGGCGTCGCAGATGGTGTTGCGGCCCACGCCAAAGCACGAGCACACCGTCGGGCCGGTGTCGGCGCCTTTCTCCATCGGCTGGCCGAGCAGCAGGCCGATGCGGTCGGCGTCTTCCAGCCGCTCGCGGCCGAACAGGCCGGCGAGCCACGCGCGCGAGGGCAGCTCGGGCCGCGTCGACACGTAGACGCACGCTTCAAGCCGGTCGTTGACGACATAGCCTGCATGGTAGACGCCGGCGGTGCGGTCCTCGTACTCGAGCCAGTCGGCGTCCGGGTCGGTCACGCCGAGCAGCGCGCGGGCCCAGGTGGTGCGGTCGGCCACGGTGTCGCGGCCGGCGAATTCATAGCGCTGGAACTGGCGGCCCTGCACGCGCGTCCAGTAGGTCAGCGCTTCCGCGGGCAGCGCGCCGCGGCTCAGCACGAAGCCGTGCCAGTTCACGCCGAATGGCTCCACCCGCACCGGCGTGTGCTTGAACTCGGGCTCGCCGGAAACGGGATCGACCACGGGATTGACCAGTGCGCCGACGCGTGCGTCGGAGCTGAACTGGCCGTTCCAGTGGATCGGCACGAACACGCTGCCGCGCGGGATGCCGCCGCCATGGCGCACGCGTGCCACCATCGCGCCCCAGCGCGTGCTGACGCGCGCGAGCTTGCCTTCGCCCACGCCGGACAGCAGCGCGTCCTGCGGGTGCATGTCGACGAAGGGCTCGGGCAGGTGGTCGGCCAGCTTGGCCGACTTGCCGGTGCGCGTCATGGTGTGCCATTGGTCGCGCACGCGGCCGGTGTTGAGGATCAGCGGGAAATCGTCGTCGGGCGCGTGGGCCGGCGCGCGCGGCGGCGTAGCGACAATGCGGGCCAGGCCGTCGGCATGGGCGTAGCGCCCGTCGGCAAACAGGCGCTGCGTGCCGGCGCCGGCCGGAGCGCCCGCGGGCAGTGGCCATTGCACGGGCTCCAGCGCGTCATAGTGCGCCTGGTCCAGGCCGGCCAGCCCGCCGATGTCGAACACGCGCGGTGCGGCATCGTTGCGCCAGGCGCTCAGGCGCGCATGCTCGTCGAAAATCTCATGCACGCCCGCATAATCGAAGCCGTCAAAGCCCATGCGGCGCGCGACGTCGCACAGGATCTGCCAGTCGGCGCGCGCTTCGCCGGGCGCGGGCAGGAAGGCGCGCTGACGGGAAATGCGCCGTTCCGAGTTGGTAACGGTGCCGTCTTTCTCGCCCCAGCCCAGCGCGGGCAGCAGCACGTGCGCGGCGGCGTTGGTGTCGGTGCGCTCGATGATGTCGCTGGTGACCACCAGTTCGCACCTGGCCAGCGCGCGGCGCACCTGGTCGGCGTCGGGCAGGCTCACCACCGGGTTGGTGGCGATCACCCAGACCGCCTTGACGCGGCCGGCTTCGATGGCCTCGAACAGTTCCACCGCCTTCAGGCCCGGCCGGTCGGCCACCACCGGCGATTGCCAGAAGCTCTGCACGACGTCGCGATGCAGCGGGTTGGCCAGTTCCATGTGCGCGGCCAGCATGTTGGCCAGGCCGCCGACCTCGCGCCCGCCCATTGCATTGGGCTGGCCGGTGAGCGAGAACGGGCCCATGCCCGGGGCGCCGATGCGGCCGGTCAGCAGGTGGCAGTTGATGATGCTGTTGACCTTGTCGGTGCCGGCCGACGACTGGTTGACGCCTTGCGAGAAGGCTGTCACGGTCTTTTCGGTTTGCGCGAACAGCTGGTAGAACGCCAGCACGTCCTGCACGTTCAGCTTGCAGGCACGGGCCACGGCAGCGGGATCGGCGCAGGCCGCGTCCGCGGCCTGCAGGGCGTCATCCAGCCCCGCGGTGCTGGCGGCGACGAAGGCGGCGTTGGTGCGGCCTTCGCGCGCCAGGTAGCTCAGCAGCCCGTTGAACAGCCACACGTCGGTGCCCGGGCGGATCGCCAGGTGCAGGTCGGCCAGTTCGCAAGTGGCGGTGCGGCGCGGATCGATCGCCACGATCTTCATCTCGGGGCGCGCTTCCTTGGCCTGGGACAGGCGCTGGAACAGGATCGGATGGCACCACGCGGTGTTGGAACCCACCAGCACCACCAGGTCGGCCAGTTCCAGGTCTTCGTAGTTGCCCGGCACCAGGTCTTCGCCGAAGGCGCGCTTGTGGCCGGCCACTGCCGACGACATGCACAGGCGCGAGTTGGTGTCGATATTGGCGCTGCCGATGAAGCCCTTCATCAGCTTGTTGGCGATGTAGTAGTCCTCGGTCAGCAGCTGGCCCGAGACATAGAGCGCAACCGAATCCGGGCCGTGGCGGCGGACGATGTCCGAGAAGCCTTGCGCTACGGTGTCCAGCGCATGGTCCCACGAGACTTGCTGCAGGGAGCCATCGGTGCCGCGCACCTTGGGGTGGAGCAGGCGGCCTTCCAGGTCCACGGTTTCACCGAGCGCCGAGCCTTTCACGCACAGTCGGCCGTGATTGGACGGATGCTGCGCGTCGCCCGCGATCTCGACCTGGCCGTCGGCACGCACGGTGGCGCGCACGCCGCAGCCGACGCCGCAGTACGGGCAGGTGGTGGCGGTGGTGGTGGTCAGGGTCGCCGAGACGACCGGGATGTCGGACAGGTTCACGCGTTCTCCGTGCGGGGGCGTTGTATGGCTTACGGTGATGCTTATGCGGCGAGCGCTTCGCACTGCGCCTGACCGAACAGCAGGCGCTGGCGCAGCGCGCCCACCGGCGTGCGGCGCTGGATCATGTCGAAGTACCAGGGGCCGTCCTGCACGTCGCCGTACAGCACGGCGCCGACCAGATAACCGTCCTGCAGCACCAGGCGCTTGTAGACGCCGCGGCGCGGATCGCGCAGCACCAGGTCTTCGCTGCCTTCGGCGCCGATGAAGTCGCCGGCGGAGTACAGGTCCACGCCAGTCACTTTCAGTTTAGTCGCGGTGGCCTGCTGCACGTAGTGGCGATGGCCGGCGCCGGCGAGGTGCGCGGCGCACACGCGCGCCTGATCCCAGATCGGCGCCACCAGGCCGAAGGTGGCCTGGCGATGCTGCACGCATTCGCCCACGGCGTAGATGCGCGGATCATAGGTCTGCAACGTGTCGTCGACTACGATGGCGCGCTCGCAGTGCAGGCCGGCGCCGGCGGCCAGCTCGATATTGGGGCGCACGCCCGCGGTCATCACCACCAGGTCGGCGGGGATCTCGCTGCCGTCCTTGAAGCGCACGCCGGTGACGCGGTCGGTGCCGAGGATCTCCGCGGTCTGAGCGCCCAGCAGGAAGCGCAGGCCCTTGCGTTCGAGCGCGCCCTGGAGCAGCGTGGCAGCGGGCTTGTCGAGCTGGCGCTCCATCAGGCTGTCGGGCAGGTGCACCACGGTCACGTCCATGCCCTGGCGCAGCAGCCCGTTGGCGGCCTCCAGGCCGAGCAGGCCGCCGCCGATCACCACCGCATGGCGGTGGTCGCGCGCGGCTTGCTGCATGGTCTCCACGTCCTGGATATCGCGGAAGGCGATCACGCCGTCGAGCTGGTGCCCCGGCACCGGCAGGATGAAGGGCTTGGAGCCGGTGGCCAGCAGCAGGCGGTCGTAGCGCACTTCGCGGCCGGAGGCCGAGCGCACGATGCGGCGCGGGCGGTCGATGGCCACCACCGGATCGCCGGCAAGCAGTTCGATGCCATGCTCGGCGTACCACTCGCGCGTATTCAGCATGATGTCCGCCACTGTCTTCTCGCCGGCCAGCACCGGCGACAGCAGGATGCGGTTGTAGTTGCCGTGCGGCTCGGCCCCGAACACCGTGATGTCGTACAGGTCCGGGGCGAGCCTGAGCAGCTCCTCCACAGTGCGCATGCCGGCCATGCCGTTGCCGACGACGACCAGGCGCGGGCGGGCTTGGGGGTTGGCGGAAGGCGTCATGCCGGCATCTCCGTTGGCGTGGCTTGAGGACAGGGGGAACATCAAATGGGCGCCGGTGTCAGGCGGCGAGTTCTTCCTCGGCCTCGCTCACGGCCACGCCGGCGGCGATCCAGACCTTGCCGTCATAGACGCGTGCGGCATAAGCGTTGACCGAATGTTCGGGGGCTTCCAGGCACTCGCCGGTGCGCAGGTCGAAGTGATGCTTGTAGATCGGCGAAGCCACCACCAGGCGCTCGCCCAGGTTGCCGACCAGCCCGCGCGACAGTACCGCGGCCTGCGAGTTGGGATCGAAGTTGTCGATGGCGTAGACCTCGTCGCCACGGCCGATGCGGAACACGGCGACCTGCTTGTCGTCCACCAGTGCGCACACACCAGTATTGGGCACGATATCGCGTACGGTGCAGACGGCGGTCCAGGTTTCGGGATGGTGGGGATGGCTCATCACGTTCTCCTTGTTTGCGGGCACGGTCAGGCTGCTTTCGCGGGCATGGACACCACGGGGATGTGGCTCAGGCGGGAACGATGCAATTTCCGTTCCTCCGGCGTGGCCGGGCGGATCTGCCCGCGCTCTTCGATGAAGGCAACGTTGTCGTCGCGGCGGTCGCTGTTGACGAAGTGGCGGAAGCGCTTGCGCGTCTCGGGATCGGTCACGGCCTTCTTCCACTCGTCTTCGTAGGTGTCGACCACGTGCTGCATCTCGGCTTCCAGCTCGGCGGCGAGGCCCAGCTTGTCGTCCAGCACCACGGCCTTGAGGTAATCCAGGCCGCCTTCCAGGTTGTCGCGCCAGACGCTGGTGCGCTGCAGGCGGTCGGCGGTGCGCACGTAGAACATCAGGAAGCGGTCGATGTAGCGCACCAGGGTGTCGTGGTCGAGGTCGCTGGCCAGCAGCTCTGCATGTCGCGGCTTCATGCCGCCGTTGCCGCACACGTACAGGTTCCAGCCCTTGTCCGTGGCGATCACGCCAACGTCCTTGCCCTGCGCCTCGGCGCATTCGCGGGTGCAGCCGGACACGCCGAACTTGATCTTGTGCGGTGCGCGCAGGCCCTTGTAGCGGTTCTCCAGCTCGATCGCCAGGCCCACCGAATCGCCCACGCCATAGCGGCACCACGTGGAGCCCACGCACGACTTCACCGTGCGCAGCGCCTTGCCGTAGGCATGGCCCGATTCAAAGCCGGCGGCGATCAGCTCTTCCCAGATGAAGGGCAGTTCCTCGGCGCGTGCACCAAACAGGTCCACGCGCTGGCCGCCGGTGATCTTGGTGTACAGGCCGTACTTCTTGGCGACCTGGCCGACCGCGATCAGGCCCTCGGGCGTGACTTCGCCGCCCGGCATGCGCGGCACCACCGAGTAGGTGCCGTCCTTCTGGATGTTGGCCAGGTAGTAGTCGTTGGAGTCCTGCAGGCTGGCGTGCTCTTCCTTGAGCACGAACTCGTTCCAGCACGAGGCCAGGATGCTGCCCACCGCGGGCTTGCAGATGTCGCAGCCCATGCCCTTGCCATGCGCTTCCAGCAGCGCATCGAAGGTCTTGAACTTGCCCACGCGCACCAGGTGATACAGCTCCTGGCGCGAGTACGGGAAGTGCTCGCAGAGATGGTTGTTGACGGCCATGCCCTGCTTCTTCATTTCGGCCTTCATGATCTGCGTGACCAGCGGCACGCAGCCGCCGCAGGCGGTGCCGGCCTTGGTGCAGGTCTTGAGCGCGCCGATGCTGGTGGCGCCGTCGCACACGGCGCCGCAGATCTCGCCCTTGGAGACGTTGTTGCACGAGCAGATCTGGGCGGTGTCGGGCAGGGCATCGGCGCCCAGCGCCGGCTTGGCCTTGCCGCTGCTGTCGGGCAGGATCAGGAACTCGGGGGACTCGGGCAGCTCGATCTTGTTCAGCATCATCTGCAGCAGCGTGCCGTACTCGCTGGCGTCGCCGATCAGCACGCCGCCCAGCAGGTACTTGCCGCAGTCGGACACCACCAGCTTCTTGTAGACCTCCTTGCGGTCGTCGCTGAACTGGTAGATGCGGCTGCCGGGCACGGTGCCGTGCGGATCGCCGATGCTGGCCACGTCCACGCCCATCAGCTTGAGCTTGGTGCTCATGTCGGCGCCGCCGAACTCGGCGGCTTCGCCCTGCAGGTGGCGCACGGCGACGCGGGCCATGTCGTAGCCCGGCGCGACCAGGCCGTAGATCTTGCCTTGCCACAGCGCGCATTCGCCGATGGCGTAGATGTCCGGGTCGGAGGTGCGGCAGTTGTTGTCCACCGCGATGCCACCGCGCTCGCCGACGTTCAGGCCGCTGGCGCGGGCCAGTTCGTCGCGCGGGCGGATGCCGGCCGAGAACACGATCATGTCGGTGTCGAGGTGGGTGCCGTCGGCAAACACCATGCGGTGGGTGCCGTCTTCGCCGTCGATGATCTCCACCGTGTTTTTGCCGGTATGCGCGGTCACGCCCAGGCCATGGATCTTCTGGCGCAGCATGCGGCCGCCGCCTTCGTCGACCTGCACCGCCATCAGGCGCGGCGCAAACTCGACCACGTGCGTCTGCAGGTCCATGTCACGCAGCGCCTTGGCGCACTCCAGGCCGAGCAGGCCACCGCCGACCACCACGCCGGTCTTCGAGCGCGCACCGCATTCGCGCATCGCTTCCAGGTCTTCGATGGTGCGATAGACAAAGCAGTCCTTGCGGTCCTTGCCCGGCACCGGCGGCACGAAGGGGTAGGAGCCGGTGGCCAGGATCAGCTTGTCATAGGACAGGGTCTCGCCGGTCGACACCTTCACCGTGCGCGCGGCGCGGTCGATCTCAACCGCACGCGCGTTCAGGCGCAGCAGCATGTTGTTGTGCTGCTCGAAGAAGCCGGCGGGCACCAGCGACAGGTCCTCGGCTGACTTGCCGGCGAAGAATTCGGACAGGTGCACGCGATCGTAGGCGGGACGCGGTTCTTCGCACAGCACGGTCACTTCCACGTTCTGCGCGCCGGCTTCCGCCAGGCATTCCAGGAACTTGTGACCCACCATGCCGTGGCCGACGATGATCAGTTTCATGATGCTTTCCTTGTCCGGTAGTCAGTCTTTGCTGCTTGTGTTGTGCTGTGGGGCGCGATGCAGGGGATTCAGTTGGCCAGCGCGCTGTCGTACAGCGCCTGCTCCTGGGCCTTGTGCTCGGCGCTGAAGCGGATGGCGATGGCGCACAGTGCGGCGATGGTGGCCAGCACGCCCAGCACCGTCAGCGTGTGCTGCAGGTCGCCCAGGCCCTTGAGCAGGAAGCCCGCGGCGACGGCGCCCACGTTGCCGCCCGCGCCGATGATGCCGGCCACGCCGCCCAGCGCCTTGCGGTCGATAAAGGGCACCAGGGCGTAGGTCGCGCCGCAGGCCATGTGAGTGAACAGGCCGAACAGCAGCATCGCGACCACGGCCAGCGTCACGCTGCCGGCCTGCGCGAACCACAGCAGGCCCAGGCCTTCGCCCAGGATCAGCACGAACAGCAGCGTGGCGCGTGCGTCCAGGCCGCGGCGGCGCGCCGCCTTGTCCGACAGCCAGCCACCCAGGGCGCGGGCAAACAGCGCCAGCAGGCCGAAGCTCGCGGCGGCCATGCCGGCGGCCTTCAGGCTCAGGCCGAACCGGTCGACGTAATACGAGGCGGCGATGTTGTGGATGAAGATCTCCACGCCGAAGCAGGCGCCGTAGGTGATGAACAGCAGCCACACGCGATAGTTGGCGCTGGCGGCGCGGAAGCTGGCCCAGCCGCCGCCCTTGCCACCGTCCTTGCCGGTGATGGCGATGCCGCGGGCGCGCAGGTCAGAGTAGTTGCCGTCCGGGCAGTCCTGGGTGAAGCGCCAGTAGACGACGGCCATGATCAGCATCAGCACGCCCGGCACCAGCAGGGCGAAGCGCCAGCCGAACGCGTGGTCGGCGCCGAGCATCAGCACGGCGGCCAGCAGCAGCGGCATGATGGCCTGTGCGGCGCCGCCGCCGGCATTGCCCCAGCCGGCCGCGGCCGCGTTGGCGGTGCCGACCACGTTGGGCGCGAACATCACCGAGGTGTGGTACTGCGTGATCACAAAGCTGGCGCCGACTGCGCCGATCAGCAGGCGGAAGATCAGGAAGGTCTCATAGTTCTGTGCCAGCGCCACGCCCAGCACCGGCAGCGCGCCCAGCGCCAGCAGGCCGGTATAGGTCTTGCGCGGGCCGAAGCGGTCGCACATCGGGCCAATCACCAGGCGCACCAGGATGGTCACCGCCACCGCAGCGATATTGATGTTGGCGATCTGGCCCGGGGTCAGGCCGAACTCGCCCTTGAGCACAGGCATCAGCGGCGCGCAGGCAAACCACGCAAAGAAGCAGACGAAGAACGCCATCCAGGTCAGGTGGAAGGCGCGCATCTGCGGGGTCTTAAAGCTCAGCAGCTCGATGCGGGTGGCTTTGGCGGTCATCGTCCTTGGCTCCAAAAAACAAATGGCGTCCCGCAGACCAGGCCGCTCAGGCCAGTTCAGGGGACGCCGTTGTCCTGACAGCCACTACATGGGATAGGGGCTGCGTATGTGGGGTGGGCCGGTCGCCGTTGACGGGCCCGTACCCTGTTACGCAAGGGGTGTGCCAGGCCGGTATGTGACGGTGAGTGGGGGTTTGTTGCGCTGGGGTGCGGCGAGTGATGCCGGGATGCGCTGTGGTGGGGCGGCCGCCGGGCTGGCGGCACACTCATGGTGCAGTGCGGTGGGCTGCGCTGGTGCGATGCAGCACCGCGCTTGGTGCTACTGGTCCGAAGCCGGGGAGTGGGCGTTGACGGGGACGATCCGCATATCGCGCGGCGATACTTCCACGCCGTCCTCGTCGACCAATGCCGCGCGCACCAGCTTGCCGCTGGCGCGCGAGCGGATCTGCACCGGGCCTTCGCCGGCAGGCGTCATATGGCCGTCGCCCCACTGCATCAGGCCGACCAGCACCGGCAGCAATTCCACGGCGGCGCGGGTGGGGCGGTATTCGAAGCGTTCGCGCTCGCCGGGCTCGCGGTAGCCGACCTTGCGCAGCAGGCCGGCGTCGGTCAGCGTCTTGAGGCGCGCGGACAGCACCGCCGGCGAGCATTCCAGCCGGCGCAGGAAGTCGTCGAAGCGCGTCACGCCGTGGAAGACGTCGCGCAGGATCAGGATCGTCCACTTTTCGCCAATCAGCGACAGCGTGGCGGCAATCGAGCAGTGGCGGAGGTCGGACGCATTGAGGGTCATGATGCCGGCAAGCATAGCACGCTGACTTCATTTGCAAAAGTCAGGTTATCTCCTATACTCTGACTACAAATTATGAATCCAGATGGTGCCAGGATGGAAGATCAAGGCGAAGCCCGCACGGGCAAGGCGGAAAGCTGGACGGTGGGACGGGGCGTGCAGGTCACGCTGCGCTTCACGCGGCCACAGGATGGCGGGGCGCTGCGCGCACTGGTGGACGGGCTCTCGCGTGAAAGCCGCTACTTCCGCTTCCTGACCGGCGGGCGCGTGGTGGACGGGATTGTCGACGGCCTGGCCGCGCCCGGGCCGGGCGGCGTGGCGCTGGTGGTCGAGGCGCCGGACGAAGATGGTGTATCAGCCATTGTCGCCAGTGCGGAATACGTGGTGTCCGGGCAGGTCGGGGAATTTGCCGTGGTCGTTGCCGACGGCTGGCAAGGGCAGGGACTGGGGCGGCGCCTGATCGCCAGGCTGTGCGAGCTGGCCCGCGCGGCCGGCCTGCGCACCCTGCGCGGCGACGTGCTCAGCGAGAACCGCCGCATGCTGGCCATCCTGCGCGGCCTCGGCTTTGCCAGCCGCCGTAATCCGGAGGACAGCTACCTGCATGAAGTCACGCTGGCGCTTGGCCAGCCGGCGCGCAGCCCACAGCGGCTGCCGGCGGACTGGTTCGGCGCGCACTGATCAACTGGCTTCGCGCTTGCCGCGCGAGGTCATGGTGCAACCGACCGAGGCAGTGATGATGCTGGCGATCGCCAGCCATTGCAGCGCGCTCAGCTGTTCATGCAGGAACGCCAGGCCGGCCAGCGCGCCCATCGCCGGCTCCATGCTCAGCAGGATGCCGAAGGTGCGCCGGTGCAGGCGCTTGAGCGCCACCATCTCCAGCGAATAGGGAATCGCGCTCGACAGGATGCCCACCGCCAGCCCGAACAGCAGCAGCGTCGGGCTGAACATCGCGGTGCCCGCATGCGCGAGCCCGAACGGCAGCACCACCAGCGCCGCCATGGTCAGCCCCAGCGAGGTGGCCTGCCCGCCGTGGGCGTTGCCCGCCATCTGCCCGAACACGATATACAGCGCCCAGCCCACGCCCGCGGCCAGCGCATAGCCGATGCCCACCGGATCGAGCGTACCGGCGGCATCGCCCACCGGCAGCAACAGCAGCAGCCCGGCCACCGCAAAGGCGATCCACAGGAAATCGATCGCGCGCCGCGACGACAGCACCGCGACCGCCAGCGGCCCGGTGAACTCGATCGCGATCGCCAGCCCCAGCGGGATGGTGCGCAGCGACATGTAGAACAGCAGGTTGGTCGCGCCCAGCGCCGCGCCGTACAGCGCGATCGCGCGCGCGTTGGTTCGCGTCAGCGGGATGCGCCACGGGCGCCAGACGCACAGCAGGATCAGCGCGGAGAAGCTCACCCGCAGCGCCGTGGTGCCCTGCGCCCCGAGCGCCGAGAACAGGCTCTTGGCAAAAGAGGTGCCGATGCACAGCGAGGCCATCGAGCCGGTCAGGGCCAGCACGGCGAGCAGGGTCGAGCGACGGTGGGCGGCGGTTTGCGGCAATTTGGGGATCCTGTTTTTTGGCGTGGCCTGTGCAATGCTGCCGCATCATGCGGCAAGCACGGCGCGGGCGCCATATACAGGTGTGAACCAGTGGCTCAGTACAGTTGGCCGTGCCCCGAGTACGCCCGCTGTTCAGTGGTCCCGTACCGCCGCCTTGCGCCGCTTGCCGGGTTTGCTGGCGCAGTCCGGGCAACGCCCCAGCAGGGTCAGCTCGTGGTGCTCCACTTCGAAACCCGGTGGCGTGATCTCTTCCAGATGCCCGGGGCACCCTTCCAGCGGGAAGACGCGGTCGCACGACAGGCACTGGAAATAGTGCCGGTGGGTCGCGGCACCCGGCACTTCCGACAATTCATAGCGGTCCGGCTGGCCCGGCAGTTCGACGGCATGCACCTGCTCGCCTTCCACCAGCGCGCGGATGTTGCGATAGACCGTGGCCAGTCCCAGTGAGGGCACCTGGCGCTGGGCCGCGGCCAGGATCTCGGTCGGGCTCAGGGGCCGGCCGGCTTCGCGCAGCGCGTCGATGACGGCGCCGCGTTGACGGGTCATGCGTTCCATGCCTAAAATCTTAATGAGAAATTATTATCATTAGTGGGTCGCTGCGGTTTGCCAGTCGGATGGCCGCCGCCGCGACTCGTTTTTATTGGGGTGTTCCTTATGCTGCTTGCGCAGCTCAGCCGTGCCCGGCGCCGCGCGCCGTTTTCGTTCCTGCCTGTTGTGCCAGAGCTGCGCCCGGTCCAGGCGCGTTCATTGCGGCCGGTGGCCGCCCTGATGCTGGCGATGTCCGGGCTGGCCGAGGCCGCGGATACCGCCGAGGCCTCCGATATTACGCTGCCGGCGGTGTCTGTGGTCGGCACGGCCTCCGCATCATACAACCCGCCCGACGCCTCCGGCGCGACCCGCACCGACACGCCGCTGCGCGAAATTCCGCAGTCAGTGCGCGTGGTGCCGCGCGCCATGCTGGACGACATTGCCGCGACCCGTTTCGACCAGACCTTCGACTATGTCAGCGGCATTGCGCGCCAGAACAATTTCGGCGGCCTGTGGGACAACTTCGCCATGCGCGGCTTCACCGGCCATGAGAACACCGGCGCGGGCTACCTGGTCAACGGCTTTGCCGCCAACCGCGGCTATACCGCGCCGATGGATGCGGCCACGATCGAGCGCGTGGAAGTGCTCAAGGGCCCGACGTCATCGCTGTACGGCACCAGCGAACCGGGCGGCACCTTCAACGTGGTCACGCGCCAGCCGCAGTTCCGGGCCGCGCAGCGCTATGGCTTCGAGCTTGGCACGCGCGACGGCTATCGTGCCACGGCCGACGTCACCGGCCCGCTCGGCGAGAACGTGGCCGGCCGGCTGATCACCGTGGCCGACCACCAGGGCAGCACGCGCGACTACATCAACAGCCAGCGCTACCTGGTGGCGCCGTCGTTCACCTGGACGCTCGGTAACGACACCGTGCTGCAGTACGCCGCCGAATTCCAGCGCTACACCACGCCGATGGACCGCGGCGTGGTGGCCGTCAACGGACAGCTGGGCCGCATCCCGCGCTCGCGCTTCCTGGGCGAGCCCGGCGACGGCGACATGCGGCTGGACAGCCAGTCGCACCAGCTCAGCGTTGAGCACCAGTTCAATCCAAACTGGAAGGGCAGGCTCGGCCTGTCGTACCGCGGCGGCGCACTGACGGGGCATAGCAGCGAGGCGACTTCACTGGCCGCCGATGGCCGCACGCTCTGGCGCCAGCGCCGCTACCGCGACTTCCAGTCGGACGATGTCTCGCTGCAGGCCAGCGTGACCGGCAAGTTCAGCACCGGCCCGGTCGGACATGAACTGCTGATGGGGGTGGATGCCTACCGCTTCGGCAATACCATGGCGATCCTGCGCAAGAACCCCAGCGCCGCGGCGCCGTACGCGATCGACATCTACGAGCCGGCCTATGGCCAGCCGGCGCCGCCGATGCCGTGGAACATGGACACGTACGAGCGCCAGCGCAATCTCGGCGCCTATGCGCAGGACCAGCTGAGCCTGGGCGAGCGCTGGCGCGTGCTGGCCGGCGTGCGCTTTGACGCCTTCGAGCAGTCGCTGGACAACCACCTGCGCGGCACGCGCACCACGCAGCACCAGAACGCGGTGTCGCCGCGCGTGGGCGTGAGCTACCTGGCCAGCCAGAACGTGTCGCTGTTTGCCAATGCCAGCCAGTCATTCCGTCCCAATGCCGGCGCCGACGCCGCGGGCCAGCCGTTCGACCCCGAGCGCGGCCGCGCCGTGGAGGCCGGCATCAAGTACGACAGCGACGACCGCCGCACCGGCGCCACGCTGGCCATCTTTGAGATCCGCAAGCGCAATGTGCTGGCCACCGACCCGTCCGATCCGTCTTTCTATATCGCCGCCGGAGAAGCGCGCAGCCGCGGCCTGGAGCTGGACGTGGCCGGGCAGCTTGGCAGCCACTGGCGCGTATCGGGCAGCTTTGCGCTGACCGATGCCGAGATCACGCAGGACACGCGGCTTGCCGCCGGCACGCCGCTGTCCAACGTGCCGCGCACCAGCGGCAGCGTGCTGGCGGTGTACGAGGATGCCGCGCCGGTGGGCCAGCGCTATGGCGTTGGTGCCGGCCTGCGTTACGTGGGGCGGCGTCCGGGCGATGTGCAGGACAGCTTCTCGCTGCCGGCCTATGTGCTGGTGGACCTGCATGGCTACTGGCAATACAGCCGCAACTTGCGCGTGTCGCTCAACGTGGGCAACCTGTTCGACAAGACCAATTACGCCAGCTCGTACAGCAGCCTGTGGATTGCGCCGGGCGCGGGCCGCAGCGTGCGGCTGGGCGTGCAACTGAGCTATTGACGATGCTGCCAGCCAAGGTGCGCACTGCCGCGCCCCTGTCTTCTCCGACAGTCTTCCCTTCTGCCGCGGTCGCGCGGCCGGCCGGCGGCCGGCTGCTGTCCATCGACGCTCTGCGCGGACTGGTGATCCTGATCATGCTGCTGGACCACGTGCGGGACATGTTCTTCCTGCACGTCCAGGTGGCCGATCCCATGGATGTCGCCACGACCTCCCCGGCACTTTTCTTCAGCCGGCTCGCCGCGCATCTGTGCGCACCGGTTTTCATCTGGCTGGCCGGCGTATCGGCGTGGCTGTACGGTGCCGCCGGCCACGACCGGCGCGCCGTCAGCGCCTTCCTGCTCAAGCGCGGCGTGTTCCTGGTGGTGCTGGAGGTGACGCTGGTCGGCTTGGCCTGGACCGGGACCTTGCCGCCGCAGGTGATCTACCTGCAGGTGATCTGGGCCATCGGCCTGAGCATGATGGCGCTGGCGGCACTGGTGTGGCTGCCGCGGGCGGCGCTGATTGCCGCGGGCATTGCGCTGGTGGCCGGCCACAACCTGCTGAGCCCGCTGCATTTCCCCGTGGACAGCGCCTGGCACGTGCCCTGGGCCATCCTGCACGACCGCACCTGGATCGAGTTGACTGACGGCTTCAGGGTGCGCACCTCATACCCGGTGCTGCCGTGGATCGGCGTGATCGCGCTGGGCTATGCGGCGGGGCCTTGGTTTGCCGCCACGGTGCCTGCCGGGGTACGGCAGCGGCGGCTGGCTGGATGCGGGCTGGCGGCGCTGGCAGGCTTTGCGGTGCTGCGCGCGCTGAACGGCTACGGGCAGGAGCAGAAGTGGCTGTCGGGCAGCGACGCCTTGCATACCGCGATGAGCTTCCTCAACGTCACCAAATACCCGCCGTCGCTGCTGTTCCTGCTGTTGACGCTGGGCGTGGGCTGGTTGCTGCTGGTGTGGCTGGAGCGTGCGCAGGACGGCTGGATCGCGCGTCGCCTGGCCGTATTCGGGGCCGTGCCGATGTTCTTCTACCTGCTGCACCTCTACGTGCTGCAGGGGCTGTACCAGGCCTGCGTGCACCGCTGGGGCCTGAACCAGGGCAAGGTGTTCGGCCTTGACCACGTCTGGCAGCTGTGGCTGGGGGCGGCCGTGCTGGCCCTGGCGCTGTGGCCGGCGGTGCGCTGGTTCGCGGCGCTGAAGGCCAGGCGGCGGGACTGGCGCTGGCTGAAGTACTTCTGACCAGCGCCTGGGTCCCGTTCGCCCCGGCTCAGCGCGGCGTAGCCGCGACGGGTGCCGGCTGTGCCGCCGCCGGGGATTGCGCCGGAGCCTGAGGTTGCGCTGCGGCCTGGGGCTGGGCTGCTGCCTGAGCCGGTGCCACGGCTTGAGTCTGTGCGGCGGCCTGGGGCTGCGCCACGGCCTGGGGCCGCACTACGGCTTGGGGTTGTGCCACGGCTTGAGGTTGCGCTACGGCCTGAGGTTGCGCCACGGCTGGAGGCTGCGCCACGGCTTGAGGCCGTGCCACCGCCTGGGGCTGTGCCGCGGCTTGAGGCCGCGCGGCGGGTGCCTGGCGTGCGCCACCATTGGCCGCCGGGGCGGCCTCGGTCACCTCGCGCCAGCCGCCGCCCAGCGACTTGTACAGCGATACGCGGCTGGTCAGGCCGGCCAGCTTGTACGTGATCAGCGCCTGCTGCGCGGTGTAGAGCTGGCGCTGCGCGTCGAACACGCCGAAGTAGTCGTCCACGCCGTTCTTGAAACGCATTTCCGACAGCCGCCGGGTCTCGCTGCCTTCGCGCACCAGGGCTTCCTGCGCCTGCACCTGGCGCTCATAGGTGGCGCGTGCCGCCATGCTGTCGGCGACCTCGCGGAACGCGGTCTGGATGGTCTTCTCGTAGTTGGCGACGTTGATGTCCTTGCGCACGTTGGCCGCATCCAGCCCGGCCCGGTTGCGGCCGGCGTCGAAGATCGGCACGGTCAGCTGCGGCGCGAACACCCATGCCATGCCGCCGGAGAACAGCCCCGCCAGGCTGCTGCTGGCCACGCCCAGCGCGCCGGTCAGCGAGATGCGCGGGAAGAACGCCGCGCGTGCCGCGCCGATATTGGCGTTGGCCGCCTTGAGGCGGTGCTCGGCGTTGAGGATGTCGGGGCGGCGCACCAGCACGCTGGACGGCAGCCCTTCGGGGAACTCGCTCACCAGGGTGCGCGCGTCCAGCGGATCTCGCGCGGCCGCGTTGGCGTTGGCAGTTGCCGCGCCGGCATCGGTCACGGATTTCGGCAACGGGCCGCCGATCAGCAAGGACAGCGCGTTCTCATCCTGCGCCACCTGCCGCGT
This sequence comes from Cupriavidus sp. SK-4, assembly GCF_000611125.1. Lineage (NCBI taxonomy): Bacteria > Pseudomonadati > Pseudomonadota > Betaproteobacteria > Burkholderiales > Burkholderiaceae > Cupriavidus > Cupriavidus sp. SK-4. Next base: position 63,473 of record NZ_JFJW01000064.1, on the reverse strand, counting down.
GTATTGCTCAACGCCCACCTGCGAGGTCTGCACCTGGGTTTGCGCGCGATGCTGGTCCAGTTGCGCCATCGCACCGACCTGGCGCCCGCGCCGCACCATCTCCGCCGCGTCCTGCTGCGTCTTCAGCGTGTCCTGCGACAGCTTCAGCAGCGCGCGGTCGGCCAGCAGCGTCAGGTAGGCGTTGGCCACCTCGGACACCAGGCTGATCTGCGCACTGCGGCGCGCTTCTTCCGTGGCCATGTATTCCTCGAGCGCGGCATGCTTGAGGCTGCGCACCCGGCCGAAGAAATCAAGCTCGAACGCGGTGAAGCCGATGCCCGCGTTGTAGGTGGTGATCTGCGGCGACTGGCCCGCCGCGCGCAGCCGTTGCGGCAGCCGCTGCGAGACCATGCCGGCATTGCCTTCCACCGTGGGGAACTGCGCCGCGCGCTCGATCTGGTACAGCGCGCGCGCTTCGTCGATGGCAAGCGTGGCCATGCGCAGGTCGCGGTTGTTGGCCAGCGCCAGTTCGATCAGCTGGCGCAGTTGCGGGTCGACGAAAACATCGCGCCATCCCAGGTCCGCGGCCGAAGGGCCGGCGGGTTGGGCCGGCTGTCCCGGCTGTGCCGCACCGGCCTGCGGGGTCCGGTAGGCAGCGCCCTCGGGCCAGGCCGACGGGACCGGCGCGTCGGGGCGCTGGTACTGCGGCTCGAGCGTGCAGGCCGCAAGGGCCAGCACGAGTGCGCCGGGCAGCAGCAGGCGCGGCGGGGGCAGGGTACGGGGGCGTGGCAGGCTTCGCATGGATGGTTCCGGAGAGTGGTGATTGTTATCAGGCATGGTTCAGCCCAGCAGCGCGCGCCGCACAAAGCGCGACAGCGCCAGCTTGGGCTGCCCCTGCCGGGCAATGTTGTGTGCGGGATCGGTGAACAGCAGCCGGATCAGCGCGTGGCGCGCCGCCATGCCGGCGTTCAGGGCGATGCCCAGCAACTGGCCGTCGCGGCGCACCACGCGGCACGGGATCCAGCCGGTCTGCGCCAGCCACAGCGCGCCCTCGGTGCCGGCGGGAATGGCCGGCGCCAGCGGCGTGATGACGGCCACGCCGTTGCAGGAAAGATCCCTGGTGGTGACGCGGTATTCCTTGCCATCCACGCGCAGCAGCGCTGCCGCGCGGTGCGGGAAGCGCTCTTCCTTGCGCGGGCGCGGCAGTTCCACGCAGACCAGCAGCGAGGCCAGGTACAGCATCAGCGCCACCCCGGTCCAGATGGTGTTGAAGGCGAGACCTTGCGCATCGGGGTCCACCACCAGGGCGCGGCCCAGTCCCAGCGCGGAGAAGCCCAGCAGCCCCGCGTACAGCGCCGCGAACTTGCCGTGGATCACCAGCTTGGAGCGGTCCAGCCCCTTGTTGGTCACCTTGAACGGCCGCCCGAACGGCTTGAACATCGCGCTCACCAGCGATGCGGTGACGGCCAGCGCCGCCACGATCTGCGTGACTTCGGTGAAAATCGGCAGCGCGCGCTGGCCGGTGATCCAGATGCTGTACGCCCAGTACGCCACCAGCGCCGGCAGGCCGTAGGCGAGGAACTGCAGCGGCTCGCCGTACAGCGTGGAGACGCCGAGGTACCAGTACAGCAGCGGCCCCGCCAGCAGCATCAGCGTGAATGGCCGCGACAGCCAGTGCAACAGACCGTGCACGTAGTGCAGCCGCTGCATCCCGGTGTAGCCGCGCCCGCGCAGCGGCCCGTCCGCGGTCAGCGCCACCTGGATCGTGCCCAGCCCCCAGCGGCTGCGCTGGCTGATGTACTCGGGCAGCCCTTCGGCTGACAGCCCCACGCTCAGGCGCTCGTTGAGCCAGCGCGTGATATAGCCGTGCGGCAGCAGCCGGTAGGTCAGGTGGATGTCCTCGGTCACCGTGCCGGTGGGGAAGCCGCCGATCAGGTCGATCAGGTCGCGCCGCACCACGAACGAGGTGCCAATGCAGAACGCCGCGCCCCAGGCGTCCTTGGCCGGCTGCATCACGTCGAAGAAGGCGCGTTGCTCATCGACCCAGCATTCGGTGGCGCGCAGGTTGTACTGGATCGGATCCGCGTTGTAATAGAACTGGGGTGTCTGCACCACGCCCACGCGCGCATCGCTGAACAGGCCCACGGTGCGCAGCAGGATATTGCGATGCGGCGCGAAGTCGGCGTCCAGCACCAGGATGTAGGGCGCGCCGCCGGCCGCGGCGCTGTGGCGCAGGCCGTTGTTGAGATTGCCGGCCTTGGCGTGGGCATTGTCCGGGCGCGTCACGTAGTGCGCGCCGACGCGTTCGCAGAACTCGCGCAGCCAGTCGCGGCGGGTGTCGTCCAGCACCCAGACGCGGAAGTCCGGGTAGTCGATCGCCAGCGCCGAGACTATGGTCTTCTCCAGGATGTCCAGGCCTTCGTTGTAGGTGGCGATGAAGATGTCCACCGGCGGCACCTGCCTGGCGCGGCGCAAGGCGGCCTCGCCCGCGTCGGCGTCGGGGGTGTGGTTGCTGGTGCGCGCCAGCACCACGATCGACAGCAGCGTATAGGCCAGCGTCATGCATTCGAAGGCAAAGAACACATGGGCCCACACGCTGGCGAAGGTCATCTGCCAGTCGGGCAGCGTTTCGCGGATGCGCCAGGTCAGGTACACCGCCAGCAGCAAGGCGGTGACGCCGCCGAACAGCACACGGTCCGCCGGCCGGTCTTGCCGGCACAGCATCGAGAGCAGCACCATCGCCAGCAGCACGCCGCCGTTGATGACCAGCAGCGTCTGGTTTTCCAGAAACAGGGCGAACATCGTCACTCCTTGGCGGCGGTGTTGGTAGGGGCGGTTGCCGGTGCCGCGGCCGCAATGGCCGGCGGCGGGCAGGACGGTTCCAGGCATCCGCCCGGACGGAAGGGGTTCCAGCGCGCCGCGGCCAGCACGGCCCATGCGGTGGCGCCCAGGTGGGGCAGGTGGAAGTAGTGGAAGTCTTCCGTGGTCGAGGTTGGCCCGATCGACAGCCCGGTGCTGATGCGCGCCTCGGGCGTGGCGTAGAGCATCCCGGACGGCGCCCGCTGCGACAGCAGCAGCTGCCACAGTGGCTGCGCCTGTTGCGCCTGCCCGGCGGCCTGCAGCACCAGCGCGGCCTGCCCGGTGCCTTCGGTCCAGATGCCGTCGGGGCCGCCCTTGAAGCCGTAGCCCGCGCCGGCGCGGTGCTTGGCCTCCACCCACGCCAGGTTGCGGCGCCAGTCCTGCGGCGGGTCCGGGATCGCGATCAGCGGCCACAGCACCGCATCCAGCGCGGACGGGCCGGCGTTTGGCGCGCGCCCATCGTCGCGCGTGCCGATGATGAAGCGGCCCTCGCGCGCCTGCCACATGGCGCCGACAAAGCCGCGCGAGCGCGCCGCGCCATCACGCCAGCGCGCATCGTTGCGCTGGCTGGCGAGCCAGCTGAAGGCGGCATAGGTATCGACGTTGTGCTCGGTCGATTTCCAGCCCTGGCGGGTTTGCTTCGGCTCATGGCCGAAGAAGCCGCCGATATAGCCGGCGGGCGCGCCCGTGTCGGGCACGGTGGCATGCACCCAGCCCATCAGCGCGGCGGCGCCCTCCAGGTAGCGCGCATCGCGCGTGGCGTCATGCACGGCCAGCAGCAGCAGCGCGGCCCAGGCCACGTTGCCGGTGGCGGTGCCGGCCTGGTAGGCATCTTCAAACCATCGCTTGCTGGGCTCGTCCCACCAGCCTGGCAGCGGCACCGGGCCGGCCGGCAGCGGGCCGGCGCGGTAGGCGTTGCGCAGGCGCGCATCGCGGAAGTGGCGGTCCTGGCGGGTCGCCTGCAGCACGGCGTCGGCAATGCGGCGCGCTTCGGCGGGACGCTTGCAGGCCACCAGCGCGATGCCGGCGAGCGCGTTGTCGTAGACGAAGGCGGCATTGCGCAGCGCCCCGGCCAGCGGCTCTCCGCCCGGCGCCGGCTCATAGCTGGCGAGAAACAAGGGGCCGTTGCCGCTTTCACGGCTGACGCGCTCGGCCAGTGTCTTGCAGCCGTCGGCCAGCAGCGTCTGCTGGGCAGGCTCGACGGCGCGCGCCGCGCCTGGCGCCAGCGCGAGCACGGCGGGAAGCAGCGCGCCGGCAACCAGGCGGGGCAGGCGTGCAGTCGGGATCGGTAGTCGCATCCGGGTCTCCTTTGCCTGCGTCGGCAGTTATATCAGCGATGCCCGCAGCTGGCCCAGCCAGCTCTGGTTCAGCGTCACGCGCGCCCAGCGGCCCATGCCGCAATGGCCGGACTGGGTTGGCCCTGCCGCTGCCCGTACTGCCGCCCCTGACGCCGCACCAGTCTTGCCGGGCACGTTGCCCAGCGGGCGGTCGAGCTTGGCGATCACATAGATCTCGTTCTTCTCGATCGGCGGGAATGGCACGAAGTAACGCGCCTGATCGCCGTCCGGCGCGCGCGGCAGCACCTCTGCCACCGATGCCGGCAATGCCGTGGGCACGCCGTCGACATTCACGTTCAGCCGGGCACCGGGCAGCAGGTTGTCGCTGAGGCTGCGCGGGAACACCGCCACCACGCGCGCCTGCGCGCAGTTGCTGGCGCGCGCCAGGGTGGCGCCGGCGGCCACGCGCATGCCAGGCTGCGCGATCAGGTCTTCGATGGTGCCGGGCTCGGCTGAGCGGATCTCCAGGTTGGAGAGCCGGTCGAGGCGTTCCTGTTCCGTGGCGATCATCTCGTCGACCGACTTGCCATAGGCCTCCAGTTGTTCCAGCTCTGCCGTCAGCTGTGCCGATTCCGCGCCCAGTACCTGGCGCCGCTGGGCCAGCGTGGCGCTGGGGCCGTCGGTGGACGAGGCATAGACCTTGTTGCGCGCGGCCTCGCTCACGCTGACGGCGTTATCGAGCTCGGCCTTGGCCGCCGCCTTGGCATTGGTGAGCATCGACAGCTGGTAGCGCGAGGCATTGGTGTAGGCCTCGCTGACGGCCCCGGCCCACTGCATGCTCTGGTTGCGGTTGACCACTTCCTGCTGCTGGTCCTCCTGTGCCCTGGCCGATGCCAGGCGCGCCTCCAGGGCGCGCACGCGCGCCCCGTGCTCGCGTTGCGCAGCGCTGTTGTAGCGCTGCAGGTCCTGTTCGGTCGCGGCCATCAGCCGGCGGTTGCTTTCAAGCCGGGCGCGGGCGGAGTCGTGGCGCTGCTGGTTGTCGAGCTTCTTGCCGGTCAGGTCGACCAGCAGCGAACGGTCGATGTTCGGGTTCTGCACGACCATCAGCGCCTGGTTGGCCGAAAACGGCTGGCCCGCGGCCACCATCTGCTTCATCACGATGCCTTCCACGGGCGAAGTCACCAGGCTGACCGGGCTGTTCACCACGGCCCGCTCCGACGAGCGAGTAAACACATTTGGAAACATGATTGTCAGCACGGCCCAGATGATGAACAGCACCACGCCGTAGCCCGCCATGCGCGGCACGATATGCCAGAGCGGCACGGGAACGGGCTGCGGGCGTTGCACCAGGCCGTCGCCGTGGGGCTGGCGCAGCGGAGCCGGTGTCAGCGGGTGTTGTCTGGGTGGCGGATTATTGCGCTGGTCGCCCATGGTGGTGTTCTCCGGCAAGCAAAGTCAAAAAGCATCCCCGCCGGCTGCACATGGTGCAGTCGGTCGAGCGTATTCGCAGGCAAGCGGGTGGCGTCGCGCAAGGGCTGTCGCGCGATGCCCGGCTTGCAAGTCCCCAATTCAGCTTGTTGTCTGCAGCACGCGCGATGTGGCCAGGCCGTATCGGCGCACCTTGCAATCGGGCCGACAAGCGGCCCGTGGATTAGCCCGGCTTCATCCGGGCAGAGTTGAACAATGGCCAGTCAATGGCCAAGAAGTGGCAGCCCGCTGACGCAAAGATTCATGCACTCAGGCCGCCGCGTGTGAGTTAAAGGCTAGTCAGTTGCCCCGTCCCTTGCTGTAAAAATGTGTAAGGGGAGGCTGTAGCACTGCTTAATACGGCAGTAACATGGCATGCGGTGCACGACGAATGCGCCACATGTTGACGGGGTTTTGACAACGCTGGCGAAGGTGTTGAACCTGGCAGTGATGGCAGCTGACGCGCGCTGCGGGCACGCGGCTAATCGTCGGCAGCGAGCGGCGGTGCGATGTGCTCCAGCGGCCGGCGTTCGGCGTCGATGCCGAAGCGCAAGGCCAGCAGCCCGGCGACGATCATCAGCACCGCGCCGCAGCCGTAACCTGCCGCCACGGCTTCGCGGCTGCCGCTTTCAATCAGCGCGCCCAGCAGCACCGGCGCGATAAAGCCACCGGTGCCGGTGCCCACGGCATAGAACACCGAGATCGCCAGGGCGCGCATTTCCAGCGGGAAGACTTCGCTGGCGGTCAGGTAGGCGGAGCTGGCCGCGGCCGAGGCCAGGAAGAACACCGCCGACCAGCATAGCGCCTGGGCGCGTGCATCGAGCCAGCCTTCAACGAAGGCCCAGCCGGTCAGTGTCAGGCCGATGCCGGACAGCACGTAGGTGGCCGCAATCATGCGCCGGCGCCCGATGTGGTCGAACAGCGGGCCAAGCAGCAGCGGCCCCAGGGCGTTGCCCAGCGCAAAGGGAAAGATATACAGCGCCACGCGCGCTTCCGGCACGGCATAGAAGCGTGTCAGCACCAGCGCATAAGTGAAGAAGATCGCGTTGTAGAAGAAGGCCTGCGCCACCATCAGCGCCAGCGTGATCACGCTGCGGCGGCGGAAGCGCCGCAACAGCAGGCGCATGACTTCGCCCACGCCCGGCGCGGCGCGCCGGCGCATGGCCACCGCGACGCAATCGGATGCCACCGGCGGCAGCGGGCCGTGGCGGGCGCGCACCTCGGCCTCGATCGCGGCGATCACGCGCTCGGCCTCTTCCAGCCGGCCGTGGGTGGCAAGCCAGCGCGGGCTCTCCGGCACATGCTTGCGCACCAGCACGATTGCCACGGCCAGCACCGCGCCGAGCGCGAAGCAGACGCGCCAGCCCCAGACCGGGCCGAACACGCGCGCATCGAGCAGCACCAGGCTCAGCCCGGCGCCCAGCGCCGCGCCCAGCCAGAAGCTGCCGTTGATGGCCAGGTTGACGCGCCCGCGCACGCGCGCAGGGATCAGTTCGTCGATGGCGGAATTGATGGCCGCGTATTCGCCGCCGATGCCAAGGCCGGTGAAAAAGCGGCAGGCCGCAAAGAAGGCAAAGCCGGGTGAGAACGCGGTTGCCAGCGTCGCCACCATGTAGACCGCGAGCGTGGCCAGGAACAGCCGCTTGCGCCCGAGGCGGTCGGCCATGCGCCCGAACACCAGCGCCCCCAGCACCGCGCCGGCGATATAGAGCGAGCCCGACCAGCCCACCTGCGTCGCGGTCAGGCCCAGCGTATCGGGGCGCTCCAGCACGGCGCCGACCGAGCCTACCAGCGTGACTTCCAGGCCATCGAGCACCCAGGCGACGCCCAGCGCAATCGCCACGCGCCAGTGCCAGCGCGACCATGGCAGGCGGTCCAGCCGCCCGGGAATGTCGGTGCGGAATGCGGTGTCGACGGGAAGGCTGGCGAGGGCGGTATCGGTTGGCATTGCCAACCATTATAGGAAACGGGTGCAAACGGGTGCCGCCGCGCTCAGCGATACAGCACCGTGGGCAGCCAGAGGCCGATGCCGGGGAAGACGTAGAGCAGCACCAGCGCAATCAGCTGGATGCCCATGAACGGCAGCATGCCCAGGAAGATCTGGTTCAGCGTGACATGCGGCGGCGCCACGCCCTTCAGGTAGAACGCGGCCATTGCCACCGGCGGCGACAGGAAGGCGGTCTGCAGGTTCAGCGCCACCAGCAGCCCGAAGAACAGCGGGTCGATGCCGAAGTTGTCCAGCAGCGGGATAAAGATCGGCATGAAGATGATGATGATCTCGGTCCATTCCAGCGGCCAGCCGAGCAGGAAGATGATCAGCTGCGCCAGGATCATGAACTGCACCGGCGACAGGTTCAGCGACAGCACCCATTGCTCGACCAACGCCTGTCCGCCCAGCAGCGCGAACGCCGCAGAGAAGATCGACGAGCCCACGAACAGCCAGCACACCATGGCGCTGGTCTTGGCCGTCAGCAGCACCGATTCCTTGACCACGCGGAAGTTCAGCTGCCGGTACGCTGCCGCCAGCAGCGCGCCGCCGAGCGAGCCCACCGCCGCGGCCTCGGTCGGCGTGGCCAGCCCGAACACGATCGAGCCCAGCACCGCCAGGATCAGCAGCGCCAGCGGGAAGAACGACGACAGCAGCATCTTGAAGATTTCCAGCCGCGCGAAGCTGAAGCGCCAGTAGAAGTACACCAGCACTGCCGCCACGGCCGCCAGCGTGATCCAGAACCAGCGGGGTGCCGATACCGCAGCCGCCGCCGGTGCTGGCTGCGCCCCGGCTGGCGCTGCAGTGGTGGGCGCAGGGGTGGCAGCGGCGGGGGCGGCCGGTGCGGCGGGCGCAGCGGATTCTTCCACCGGCGGCGCCTGCAGGTCGTCGAGTGACGTGCTGCTTTCCTCTGCGCCGCCCAGTGACAGCGGTGCTTCCACCGCGACGCTGGCGGCGGGCGCGGTCACCGCGCTGTATAGCGTTCCCATCACCAGCACCACGGCGATCGCCGGCAGCAGCACGATGCCCAGCTGGCGCGCGAACACTGCGGTCGGCAGGTCGGCATTGCGCGGGCCCTTGAGCGCGCGCATCAGGCCGGCACCGAGCGCAGGCAAGGCATGGGTGGCGCCGCGGGCTTCCAGCGTGCGCGCCACCGGCGGCAGCGGCACCACCCGCTCGGCTTCCGGCAGCGGCGGCGCGAGCGCGGGCTTGAGCTTGGCCAGGATCAGGATGTAGAGGATATAGAGCCCGGTCAGCATCAGGCCGGGGAAGAACGCGCCCGCATAGAGCTGCACCACCGACACGCCCGCGGTGGCGCCGTAGACGATCAGCAGCACCGACGGCGGGATCAGGATGCCCAGGCAACCGCCCGCGGTGACCGCGCCGGCCGACAGCGAGGTGTTGTAGCCCGCGCGCAGCATGGCGGGGAAGGCCAGCAGGCCCATCAGCGTGACCACGGCGCCGACGATGCCGGTGGCGGTCGCGAAGATCGCGCAGGTCACCAGCGTGGCGACCGCGAGCGAGCCGGGAATCCACGCCAGCGCAAGGTGCAGGCTGCGGAAGAGCTTTTCGATCAGGTTGGAGCGCTCGACTAGGTAGCCCATGAACACGAACAACGGGATCGAGATCAGCACGTCGTTGGTCATGACGGCATAGGCCCGCTGCACCATCAGGTCCAGCGTCTGCTGCACCGCGATCGAGGGGTCGGCGTGGCGGTAGGCCAGCCAGGAGAACAGCACGCCCATGCCCATCAGCGTGAACGCGGTGGGGAAGCCCAGCATGATCGCCACCACGATCAGCGCCAGCATCAGCAGGCCGAGATGCCCGTTGGTCCAGTCCGCCGGCGCGGGCATGAACCACGCCACGGCGCCGACAATCAGCACCATCAGGGAAACGCCAAACCACAGTTCCTTCCTCATCGGCCGGCTCCAGGCTGGTCGTTACGCGGCGGCGGTGACTCGGCCAGCTCAGCGGTAGGGGTGCCTTGCACCATCTCCTTGAGCTGCTCGACATCGACTTCCTCGACATCGCCTTCGCGCAGCGGCCAGCTGCCGTTCGCCAGGCACACGATGCAGCGGATGGTCTCGGCCACGCCTTGCAGCAAAAGCAGCGCGCCGGCCACGGGAATCACTGCCTTGAACGGATAGATCGGCGGGCCGTCGGCGGCGATGGAAGAGTGTTCGTCCTGTGCCAGCGAGACCTCAAAGAAATCAATGCCGGCCCAGGCCAGAGCGATCACCCCGGGGAAGAAGAAGGCCAGGTAGAGCACCAGGTCGATGGACGCCTGCATCCGCGGCGACAGGAAGCCGTAGAGGATGTCGCCGCGCACGTGGCCGCGCTTGGCCAGGGTATAGGCGCCGGCCAGCATGAACAGCGTTCCGTACAGCATATTGCTGGCATCGAACACCCAGGCGTGCGGTGTACCCAGCGCATAGCGCGAGAACACCTCGTAGCTGATCATCAGCGTGAGCCCGATGATCAGCCACGCGCCGGCCTGCCCGACGAAGGTGCTGATGCGGTCGATGCCAAACAGCAAGCGTTGCACGGTATGGCCCCCGGCGTGGCGTGGCTCAGGTGCGTTTGGAGAAGTAGTGGCTCGTTGCCAGCCGGAAATCGACGTTAGTGTCGTTCTGCCAGCGCGTGGCGCGCTCGGCGAAGGCCTTCATCGAATCATTGACCTTCTTGAACATCGGGTTTTCTTTTTCCTTGCGCGCCACGATCTCATCCCATACCTTCAACTGCGCCTGCAGCACCGAGTTGGGGGTCGCATAGAACTTCACGCCTTGCTTCTGCAGCGCCTGGTAGTCCTTGGAATAGCGGTCGATCGCCTTGATCGACATATCCGCGGACGCCGCCTCCACCGCGTTGGCGATCAGCGCCTTGAGCTTGGCCGGCAGCGCGTCATAGCGTTTCCGGTTGAACAGGATCTCGAACTGCTCCGAGGGCTGGTGGAAGCTGCGCAGCATGCAGACCTTGGACACATCCTGGAAGCCCAGCGCGCGGTCCGAGCTGGCGTTGTTGAACTCGGCCGCATCGAGCAGCCCGCGGTCCAGCGCCGGCACGATCTCAGCGCCCGGCAGCGCATTCACCGCGGCGCCCAGGCCGGTGAAGATGTCGATCGACAGCCCCACCGTGCGGAACTTCAGCCCCTTGAAGTCTTCCGGCTTGGTGATGGGCTTCTTGAACCAGCCCAGCGGCTGGGTCGGCATCGGGCCATACAGGAACGACACCACGTCCAGGTTGAGGCTGCGGTAGATCTCCTGCTGCAGCTCCTTGCCGCCGCCGTACTTGTGCCAGGCCAGCAGCATGTTCGGGTCCATGCCCCAGGCCGGGCCCGAGCCCCACAGCGCCAGCGCCGAGTTCTTGCCATACCAGTACGCGATCACGCCATGGCCGCCGTCCAGCGTGCCCTTGCTGACCGCGTCGATCAGGTCGAAGGCCTTGACCACCGCGCCCGCGGGCAGCAGCTCGATCTTCAGGTCGCCGCCCGACATATTGTTCACCTTGGTGACGAAGTCGCCGGCGAACTCATGGAAGATGTCCTTGGTGGGCCAGGTGCTCTGCCAGCGCATCGTGACCGGGCCTTGCGCCTTGACGATGGCCGGGAAGCCCATTGCCGCGGCGCCCGCGGCCGCACCGGCGGCCCCCCCGAGGAAGCCGCGCCGGGAAACGCCTGGCCTGGTTTCCGCTTCAGGTTTTGCCGCGCCTGCTTTCCTTGTCCTGGATGCCATGACCGCCTCCATTTGCTGTGTGTGGGATTACCCGCGAGCGCCGGCCATGGGGGGCCGAGACAACTCGCCACTGACGCGAACATCGGAAAAGTCGGGAAATCTGGAGCATGCCGGGCCAGTGGCCGCGCGGCAGGAGCGGGCGTGCAGGTGGCCCGTGATTCCCTTCATGGTAGGAAAGGGACAGGGAACCACAATCTAGGGATTACCCGCGCGGTGTGGGCCCGCGCACTTTGTGGCGGCGCCGGCCGATGCCGCGGATCCGGGACTGGGCGGCTCAGGTGCGGGCGATGCCGACCGTGAACTCGGCCTCCAGCAGCCCCGCCGCATCGGCGGCCTGGCGCACGCGCATCTGGTTCGGGTGGGATCCCGCGATCGGGTCCTGCGCGGTGGCGCGCGACGGCACGCCGCGCGCGCGGTAGGCCGGGTGGCTGCCCAGCACCTCGCGGTTCAGGGTATCGCTGAAATACAGCTGGCTGGTCAGGGCTTCCGACCGCCCGAGCAGCACCTTGAAGTGGATATGGATGGCGCGTGGCGCGTACCAGCCGGGATAGATCGACGTGAACGTGGCCACGCCGTCCTGGCTGGTAGGCTGGACGCCGCGCAGGAAACGCGCCTGGCGGTTGCCGCGGCCCTCGCCGCTGTAGCTGCCGTCGGCATCGCAATGCCAGATGCTGACCAGCGCACCCGGCACCGGCGCGCAGCCGCGCCCGGCATCCACCACCCGGATGCGCAGCCGCAAGGGCTGGCCGGGCCGGTCGTCGCGGATGTCGGCGCGCACCAGGGCATCGTCAAGGTAGAAGGGGCCTTCGGTGGCGGCGGGCGTCAGCAGGCAGGCGGCAGGGGTGGCTGCTGCCGCGCCGGGTGCGATGCCGGCAGCGGCAAGCAGGCCGCCCAGCTCATGCAGGAAGCGGCGGCGCGCCGCGTCGGTGTCTGCCGCGCTGTCGGCGCCAATTGCCGGGCGCACTGTCATCGTGGGCTCCGTGGTGATCCGCGTGCGCCTTGCGGCGCGTGGTGCTGCCGCGCGGGCTCCGGGACGTCAGCGCCCCATCGCCTTGAGCATCGAGTAGCCGTGGCTGGTGATGCGTGGCTCCTGCCGGCGGCCGTGCAGGATCTCAAGTTGTACAAGTTGCTTTTCGACCAGTGCCTTCAGGTCGATGGGGTCGATCTGGCGGGAGTCGCTGGAATCGAGGGAATCCGGACCATCGCTCAACAATAGCAGTGTGGCAAGTTCATGCGGGCTCAGCACGTTCGTCTCCTTGGCTAGAGGGGGGCGTTTGCTGGGAGTCTGCGCGGCGCAGCAGGCGCGGCGCGGGAAGAAGTCGAGAAGTCGTGGAGACGATGCGGGCACATGCCGCCCACGTGTGCTGCGCTGCGGTGAAATGCTGCAACGCGACATCCTGTCTCCGGCGACTAATTGGTTTGACGAGGCCGGCAGCACGCGGTTCCGTGCAACGGCTCGCCGTTACATGTGACCGGGCGTCGCACCGCCATCATCGTCATTCCTCCTTCATTATCAGCTTGTCACGATGACAATGTGATGGCCATGCCGATGCTGTGGAATTAGGCGGCAGCCTACCGCCCTTGCACCGCTTGCGCCGCATCGCGGCTTCTATTGGCCCTGCTGCTCGCGCCACGCCTCGTACAGGTCGATGCCCTCGTCGCGCGCCGGCACGTAGGCCAGCGTCATCTCCCGCTGCTCCAGCGGCCGGGCCAGCTCGATATAGCCGCGCTCCGCGGACAGGTCGTAGGGTTCGCCATCTTCATTGGAGTAGGCGTAGTAGACCGCCTTCACGCCGGCCAGGTACATCGCCGACAGGCACATCGAGCAGGGGTAGCCGCTGGCGTACACCGTGCAGCCGCTCAGGTCCGGCTTGCCCAGCGCCCGGCTGGCGGCGCGCACCGCCTGCATTTCGGCGTGTGCGCTCGGGTCGCAGTTGGCCTCCACCTCGTTTACCGCGCGGGCCAGCACCTCGCCGTCCCTGACGACCACGGCGCCAAAGGGCCAGGTATTGCGTTCGCGCACGTTCTCCATGGCGAGGCGGATGGAATCAAGCAGATAGGCTTCTGTCGTGGACACGCGTTGTCTCCCTTGAGGCCTGGCCCGTGCAGGCGGACGATGGTTCGGGCCTCGGGAATATAGGCCACCTTGCGCCGGCATGGTGGCGTGGGTTGTTATAGGGCGTATTTGGGCCGTGCGCGTGCAGCACCGGCTATTAGCGATGGCACTGGCGCGCATTCGAATCCATAACTTCGCGCGGCGTGGCCGGCATGACAGAATGCACCGGACCGCATCGATATCCCCTTACACCTGACGCATCCGCACGGAGGAAAGAACATGTTGGCGGCGCGCCTGTCCATCTGCCTTGCCCTGGTCATTGCCATGCTGACATCCACCCCAGCCGCCGCCGGCGGCCCAACCGAACAACGGTTGCGCGAGGCCGCGGCCAGCGGCAACGCCGCGCAGGTCACCGCACTGCTTGGCCAGGGCGCCAGCATCGAAGACCGCGATGCGCAGGGACGCACGGCGCTGCTGCTGGCCACCCACCACAACCGGGTGCAGGCGGCCAGGGTCCTGATCGATGCCGGCGCCGACGTGAATGCAAAGGATGCCATCCACGACAGCCCCTACCTGTATGCCGGCGCGCGCGGCTACAACGAGATCCTGCGCCTGACGCTGGCCCACGGCGCGGACCTGCGCAGCACCAACCGCTATGGCGGCACCGCGCTGATTCCCGCCGCCGAGCGCGGCCATGTCGAGACCGTGCGCACGCTGATCGCGGCCGGCGTGGCGGTGAACCACGTCAACAAGCTCAAGTGGACGGCCTTGCTGGAGGCCATCATCCTCGGCAACGGCGGGCAGGCCCATACCGAGATCGTGCGCCTGCTGGTCAGGGCGGGCGCCGACGTGAACCTGGCTGACGGCGACGGCATCTTGCCGCTGCAGCATGCGCGCCAGCGCGGCTATACGCAGATCGAGCAGATTCTCAGCGCCGCCGGCGCACGCTGAACCCTGCGCCGCAAGGCGGCTCGCTCTCGCCTGCCTCATATATACTGTCAGTGTGCATACAAAATGGTGAGAGCGATGTCTGCGAGAGCGAAACGCAACGCAACGAGCGGCAGTCATGAGGTGGCGGATGCCGTGCCGGAAGCCGATCCGGCGAAAGAATTGCTCTGGGCCCGTCCGGGGTTCCTGGTGCGGCGCTTGCACCAGATCCACGTCGCGATGTTCTTCGAGGAGTGCAAGTCTCCCAATATCACGCCCGTGCAATATGCCATCCTGACGGTGCTGTCGGTGCTGCCGGGGCTGGACCAGACCTCGCTCGGGCAGGAGGTCGGCCTGGACCGGACCACGACCGCCGACGTCGTGCGCCGGCTCGAAGAGCGTGGGCTGGTAGAGCGCCGTGACAACCCCGCCGACCGGCGCACCCGCCATGTCTACCTGACGCGGGAAGGCAAGAGCGTGGTCACGGCGCTGCGAGCCGACATGGCGCGTGCGCAGGAGCGCATGCTGGCGCCGCTGAAGCCCGCTCAGCGCGAAGTGTTCATGGACCTGCTGGCGACGCTGGTGGAAGCCAACAACCAGTACAGCCGTACCGTGCTGCGCAGCATGTAAGCCCGGCGGCGGGCGCAAGGCCCGCCGCGCGCACGCGCTAGACTGGGTAGACCAGGTCGTTGGCGATGATGGTGGTGTCGTAGACGACCTGCCGCTCGCGCAGCAGCAGCCTGCCACCCTGGCGGCGGAACCGGTCGTAGTAAGTCCCCGCCAGGTGGATCGTGGTGGGGCCCTCCACCAGCGTTTGCAGCAGCATGTAGTTGGCCTGTGCCAGGATATCGCCGTCCGCGGTTTCGTCGCTGATGCGCGTGTTGGTCACCAGGTGCAGGTTGTAGCGCGGCGCGAACATCTGGGTATTGGCAATCGCAGCGGCGCGGTCGCGCATCATGCCCACCCCTTCGGCGTAGACCAGCCCCACCGGCAGGTTGCGCTCGGCATTCTCGCGCGCGGTGATCCGGTAGAGCGCGTCCTCGGTGAAGAAGCGGGGCCATTGCTCCACCAGGCCGGCGTCGAGCACCGCGCAGTATTCCGCGTGGAAGGCCTCGATCTCCAGTCGCAGTTCAATGGCGCGCGCGGTGCCGAGGGCGCTCTCGCGATAGAGGGAATAGTTCATCGGTTTCATGTTCTGGGGAATCCCGTTAGCCGCCGTTCAGAATCCCATCACGCCGCGGTAGTACTGGTACATCGCACGGATGGCGGATTCGGAGATCAGGGAGTTGGAGGTGCCGACCTGGTCCGGATCCAGCTTGAGCACATTGAGGTCGCTGCTGGAGCGGCGCACGCCTTCCTGCACGAACTTCATCGCCTCGTTGTCCTCCAGCCCCAGGAAGCCTGCGGGGCCCATCAGGTTGCCCTGGCGCAGGCGGTGTTGCGTCATCTCCTCGGTATCGTCCTCGTAGCCGAACATGGTCCACAGCATCAGCATGCTGTCCGGCCCGTTGGGCACGATCTGGCGCACGCCGAGGGTGTTCATTTCGCGCTGCACGATCAGGTTCGGCCAGATCGTCTGCATCGTCACCGACCACGGCGAATCGAACTCTTTCACATACTCCAGGAAGCGCTCGTCTTCCAGGCGCATGCCTTCATGGTATGAGCGCATCTCCTTCTTGTTCTCGTCGCTGACCGCCGCGTACTTGTCCTCCTTCTTCGCCGACGCCATGGTGCCGTGGCGCCCGTGCACGGGATCGGCGATCATGGCGCTTTCATTGCCCGCCACCAGCAGCCCGAACACCACCAGGAAGGAGTGCAGCAGCGTGGCGTGGTACGGGTCCTTGAGGTTCTCGTGGTACATCTTCCAGTTGCACGGGAGTTCGTTCTTGTAGTACCCGAGCACCTTGAGCGGCTTGCCGTTGAAGACGATGTCGAAGTCCTTGAGGATCTCCGGCGTCAGGTAGTCTTCCAGGCTTTCCATGTCCGCCGCGTACGAGGCGAAGACCACGCCGTTGCGCGTGGCCACGTTCAGCTTGACCAGGCCGTGGTCCTCGTTGCGGAAGTCCCTGGGCATGCCGCCCGCGCGATTGACGCCGCGCTTGAACGGAACGCCCTGCAGGTTGCCCTTGAGGTCGTAGGACCACTGGTGATAGGGGCAGACGAATTCCTTCGCATTGCCCTGGCTGTGGCGGCAGAACTCGGCGCCGCGGTGCGCGCAGCGATTTTCGAAGACGTTGACCGAGCCGTCTTCGGCGCGCGACACCACCACCGGCGTCGCGCCGACATAGGAGCGCTTGTAGTCGCCGGCGTTGGGGATCTCCGCTTCGAGCGCGACGTAGTTCCAGGAGCGTCCGCGAAAGATCTTCTGCAGCTCCAGGTCATGCACCGCCTTGCTGGTGTAGACCCAGTCCGGGATGTAGTGCAGGCTGTCTTCGGGCCAACGGCAGCCGGCCAGGCCGGCGTCTTTCTTGCCCAGCGTGTGCTGGATCACCGCTTGTGTCTGGTACATGTGGGAGTCCTTTCAGAGTGTAGTGGGCTGGCCGCTGCCGTCGGGAGGTCGCGCACCAGCTGTCGCAGCGGCAAGGCGTCGTCGCACAGCCGTGGCAGCAGGTCTTCGACGGCATGGCCGAAGAGCGCGCGCAGCGGCCGCAGGTCGCCGCCGGCATTGATGGCGATGGCGTGGCTGAGCCGGCCGTGCCGGGTGCCGAGCAGCATGAACCTGGGGCAGGGCGCGTCGCTGGCGGCGATGCCACGCCAGGCGTAGCGGGTATCGGGAGTGGCCGCGCCGAGCATCTGCACGTTGCAGCCGAACTGGTCGGTCCAGAACCACGGCATCGCCGCGGGTTCGGCCTGCACGCCCAGCATGGCCGCGGCGGCGAGGCGCGCCTGCTCGTTGGCGCTTTGCCAGGATTCCAGCCGCATGTGGGCGCCGAACCGGGGCTGGTACTGGCTGCAGCAGTCGCCTGCGGCATAGATGCCGGCCGCGCTGGTGCGGCCCTGCTGGTCGACCCGGATGCCGCCGTTGGCGGGGTCCAGCGCCAGGCCGGCGGCGGCGCCAAGCGCCACCTCGGGCGTCAGCCCGATCGCGACCACCACCAGCGGCGCCTGCAACGCCGCGCCGTCCGCAAGCCTGACCTGCACGCCATCGGCCTGCGGTACCAGGGCCGCGATGCCGCAGCCGAGCCGCAGCTCGACGCCTTGCGCAAGCACGCGCTGCGCCAGCCAGCTGCCAAGCTCAGGCGGCAGCGCGCGGCCGAGCAGCCGGTCGGCGCTTTCGATCAGCGTGACCCGGAGGCCGAGTCCGGCCGCGGTCGAGGCCGTTTCCAGGCCAAGGAAGCCGCCGCCGATCACGATCACCTCACGCGCGCGCTGCATGGCATCGCGCAGGCGGGCGGCGTCGTCGAGCGTGCGCAGGTAGTGCACGTGGGGCGTGCCCGGGGGAAGCGTAGGCAGGACGCGCGCATTGCCGCCTGTGGCGAGCAGGCAGGCGGCGTAGCGAATGGCCTCGCCATCGGCGCAGTGCGCCATGCTGTGCGCGGGATCCAGCGCGGTGACCGTGGTGCCAAGCCGCAGTTCGATCTCCTGCCCGGCATAGAAGCCGGCGGGGTGCACGCCGATCTTGCCGTCCTGCGCGGCATCGGCGAGCACGGACTTGGACAGCGGCGGGCGTTCGTACGGTGCATGGCGCTCGCCGCCGGCCATGACGATGCGGCCGCGATGGCCGAGCCTGCGCAGTTCGGCAGCGGCCATCGCGCCAGCCTGGCCGGCGCCGACAATCAGGATGGGCGTGTCTTGTGGCATGCTCGGCTCCTTCAAAGCTCGACCCACACCCGGCTGTCTTCGAACTTGACCGGGTAGGTGCGGATGTCGCTGGTGGCAGGCGCGCACATCGCCTTGCCGGAGCGGATGTCGAAGCGGGCCTGGTGCAGCGGGCACTCGATGCAGCCGTCTTCCAGGTAGCCGTCGGACAGCAGCGCGTACTGGTGCGTGCAGACGTTGTCGGTGACGAAGTACTGGTCGTCGCTGCGATAGACGGCGAGCTGGCGGTCCCCCAGCGTGAGCGGCATTACCTCGTCGTTCTGCAGGCCGTGAGCGGCGTCGATTTCAATCCATGCCATGGCGATCTCCGTGAATTGGATTTGTCAGTATGCTGAATATATAAGATCAGTGTACTGATGTTTTTTGCTGGCAGTATTCTGGTTAACCCTGGCCGGGGTTGGCCGCGCCGGACCTGGCTGGCCCCACCGCGGGCGCGCCGGCCTGCAGTGGCGGGCGGGCCTGCCAGCGAGCCAGGATCTCGCCCATGATGCCGCGGCGGAACGTCAGCACGCACACCACGAAGATCAGCCCCGTCACCATGCTGACCGATTCGCCCAGCGCTTCGAACCAGCCGATGCCGGTCATGGCCGCGAGCGCGTTGCCGGCGTCGCCCAACTTGTTTTCCAGCGCCACGATCACCAGCGCGCCGACCAGCGGGCCCGACAACGTGCCCATGCCGCCGACCAGCGTCATCAGGATGACCGTGCCCGACATCATCCAGTGCACGTCGGTGAGCGTGGCAAAGCCCAGCACCAGGGTCTTGAGCGCGCCCGCCAGCCCGGCCAGTGCCGACGACAGCACGAACGCCAGCAGCTTGAAGCGGTCCGCGTCATAGCCCAGCGAGATCGCACGCGGCTCGTTCTCCTTGATCGCGCGCAGGATCTGCCCGAACGGTGAGTTGACGATGCGCATGATGCCGAGGAAGGCCGCGGCGGTGATCAGCAGCACGACGTAGTACATGGTGTGGTCCGACGCCAGCGGCAGCTCGCCGAACAGGTCGCCCCGCGGCACCGCCTGGAGGCCGTCTTCGCCACCGGTCGCGGGTGTCTGCAGGCAGAAGAAGTAGAACATCTGCGCCAGCGCCAGCGTGATCATGGCGAAGTAGATGCCCTGCCTGCGTATCGCCAGTGCGCCAAACACCAGGCCGAGCAAGGCCCCGAAGGCGGTGCCTGCGAGCAGGCCCAGTTCCGGCGTCAGCTGCAGGAACTTCATCGCATAGCCGCAGGCATAGGCGGCGCCGCCGAAGAAGGCCGCATGGCCGAACGACACCAGCCCGGTGTAGCCCAGCAGCAGGTTGAAGGCGCAGGCAAAGAGCGCGAAGCACAGCAGCTTCATCACCAGCACCGGGTAGGCGCCCAGCCAGGGCGCGAGCAGCAGGACCGCCAGCAGCAGTCCGTAGGCGAAGGTTGCACGCTTTCCGCTTGCCATCATTTTTCCTTTCCAAAGAGCCCGGCGGGGCGCACCAGCAGCACGCACACCATGGCGACGAAGACCACCGTCGCGGAGGCTTCGGGGTAGTAGACCTTGGTGATGCCCTCGAAGACACCCAGCCCGAGTCCGGTGAAGATCGAGCCCAGGATCGAACCCATGCCGCCGATCACCACCACGGCGAAGACCGTGATGATCAGGTTCTGGCCCATCAGCGGCGAGACCTGCATCACCGGCGCGGCCAGCACGCCCGCCAGCGCGGCCAGGCCCACGCCGAACGCGTAGGTCAGCGTCACCAGCAGCGGCACGTTGACGCCGAAGGCCTCGACCATGCGCGGATTCTCGGTGCCGGCGCGCAGGTAGGCGCCCAGCCGGGTCTTCTCGATCATGAACCAGGTGGCAAAGCACACCGCCAGCGACGCCAGCACCACCCATGCGCGGTAGTTGGGCAGCACCATGAAGCCCAGATGGCTCACGCCAGACAAGGCTTCCGGCGTGGGATAGGGCAGGCCGGAGACGCCGTAGACCGAGCGCAGCGCGCCTTCGATCAGCAGGCAGATGCCCAGCGTCAGCAGCAGCCCGTACAGGTGGTCGAAGCGGTAGAGGTGGCGCAGCATGGTGCGCTCAAGCACCACGCCGAGCGCGCCGGCCACCACCGGTGCCAGCACCAGCATCAGCCAGTAGTTCAGCCCAAGGTAGTTCAGGCCCATCCAGGCCAGCACCGCGCCGAGCATGAACAGCGCGCCGTGCGCAAAGTTGATCACGTTGAGCAGGCCGAAGATCACGGCCAGCCCGAGGCTCAGGATCGCGTAGAACGATCCGTTGACCAGCCCCAGCAGCAACTGGCTCAGCAGCGCGGGCAGGGGCACTCCAAACAATTCCATGAAAAGTCTCCTTAAACGCCCAGCAAGGCGCTGAGCGTGGGCATCTTTCGTTCGAGTTCATCGGCGTTGAACGCCTCGACGATGCGGCCGTGCTCCATCACGAAGAAGCGGTCCGCCAGCGGCGCGGCAAAGCGGAAGTTCTGCTCCACCATGACGATGGTGTAGCCGCGGCTGCGCAGCATGGCGATCATCTTCGCCAGCTTTTGCACGATCACGGGCGCCAGGCCTTCCGAGATCTCGTCGAGCAGCAGCACGCTGGCGCCGGTGCGCAGGATGCGGGCTACCGCCAGCATCTGCTGCTCGCCGCCCGACATGCGCGTGCCCTGGCTCTTGCGCCGCTCATGCAGGTTGGGGAACATCTCGTAGATCTCGCCCAGCGTCATCGGCTCGCGCAGTCCGACCGCGCCTGGGGTGCAGGCGAATTGCGGCGGCAGCAGCAGGTTCTCCTCGCAGGACAGGCTGGCGAAGATGGCGCGCTCTTCCGGGCAGTAGCCCAGGCCCAGCGGCGCGATGCGGTGCGTCTTCATGCCGATCGTTTCCTGACCCTGCACGCGCACCGAACCCTTGCGCGTGCCGACCAGGCCCATGATGGCGCGCAGCGTGGTGGTGCGTCCGGCGCCGTTGCGGCCGAGCAGTGTCACCACCTCGCCCGGGTTGACGGTCAGGTCCACGCCATGAAGGATGTGCGATTCGCCATACCAGGCGTGGAGGCCGCGGAGTTCGAGGGCAGGGGAGGTCTTTTCGGTCATGATGCCTCCGCGCTCAGCGCCGCCGCGGCTGCGTGGCGGTCTTCGGGTTCGTCGGTGGTTCCCATATAGGCTTCCCTTACCTGCGGATTGCGTGAGATCTCGTCATAGGTTCCTTCTGCCAGCACCGCGCCGCGCTGCAGCACGGTGATGCGGTCCACGATGGACGACACCACGCTCATGTTGTGCTCCACCATCAGCACCGTCCGCCCCGCCGAAACGCGCTTGATCAGGGCGGTGACGGTCTCCACGTCTTCATGGCCCATCCCCTGCGTGGGTTCGTCCAGCAGCATCAGCTCCGGGTCGGTCGCGAGCGTGGTGGCAAGCTCCAGCGCGCGCTTGCGCCCGTAGGCCAGTTCGGCCGTGCCCAGGTGCGCGAAGCCAGCCAGGCCGACCGCATCCAGCAGTTCCATGGCGCGGCTGTCCAGCCGCGACAGGGAGCGCCTGCCACGCCAGAAATGCCAGGAGGTCCCGAGCCGGCGCTGCAGCGCGATGCGCACGTTCTCCAGCACCGTCAGTTGCGGAAACACCGCCGAGATCTGGAACGAGCGGATCACCCCCATGCGGGCGATCTGGGCCGGGCGCAGCGCGGTGATGTCGGTGCCGTTGAAATGGATCGAGCCGGACGAGGGGGCATGGAACTTCGTCAGCAGGTTGAAGCAGGTGGTCTTGCCGGCGCCGTTGGGGCCGATCAGCGCATGGATCGAGCCCCGCCGCACGGACAGGCTGACATCGCTGACTGCGGTAAAGCCCTTGAACGCCTTGGTCAGTCCCTGCGTCTGCAGGATTACATCGGTGTCAGGCATGGCGCGCTCACTTCTTCACCAGGGGGCATTCGCTGGCCGACAGCGGACGGAAGGCCTCGTCGCCGGGGATCGTGCCGATGTACCTGACCAGGTCCCACGGGCCCTTGGACTCGGCCGGGGTCTTGGCCTGGGCCAGGTACATGTCATGCACCATGCGGCCGTCGACACGCACCTTGCCGTTGCGCACAAAGGCGTCGTTCACGGGCAGCGCGCGCATCTTCTCCGCCACGGCCGGGCCTTCCACGGTCTTCGCCGCCTCCACCGCCTTCAGGTAATGCAGCACGCCGGAATAGACGCCGATCTGGCCATGCGTGGGATAGGCCTTGTGGCGCTTGTAGTAGCGCTCGACGAAGTCCTTCGACTTGCCATCCAGGTCGAGCTTGAACGGGTCGACATAGGTCAGCCCCTGCGCAGCGTTCAGGCCCAGGCTCTTGAGATCGGTGATGAAGGTGGAGGGCGTGATCACGGTCTGGCCCGCCTTGATCAGGCCGAATTCGCCGGCCGCCTTGACTCCGTTGATCATGTCATTGCCCGCATTGGCCAGCACCACCACCTTGGCCTTGGAAGCCGAGGCGGCCACCACCGGGCTGCTGAAATCGCTGGCGTTGAGCGGGTGCCGGGTGGCGCCCACGTTCTTGCCGCCGCCGGCGTCCACGGCCTTGCGGAAATCTGCCTCCAGCGACTGGCCGAAGGCGTAGTCCACCGTGATGTAGTACCAGCTGTTGCGGCCCTGTTCGATCATGCGCCGCACCAGCGGGTAAGACACCGAATACGTGTCCCAGGACCAGTGAAAGCCGGTGGGCGAGCAGTTCTGGTTGGTCAGCGCCATGGCGCCGCCAGTCGAGACGATGTCGATCTTCTGCTTCTGCCGCGCCACCTCCTGCACCGCCAGCGCCGTCGACGAGTTGGGGAAGTCGATCACCATGTCGACGCCATCAGTATCGAACCAGCGCCGCGCCAGCGACGAGGCGATATCCGCCTTGTTCTGGTGATCCGCGGAAAGCACCGTCACCGGCTTGCCGAGGGCCTTGCCGCCGAACTCTTCCACCGCCATCTGCGCGGCAAGCACGGAGCCCTTGCCGGAGAGGTCGGCATAGGAGCCGGACATATCGGTGATGACGCCGATCTTCACGCCATTGGCGTCGGCCAGTGCGGGCGTGGCGGCGGCCAGGCCCAGCAGGGCGGAGGACGCAGCGAGGGTGCGGAGGATGCGAGAGGTGGACATCAGGGGCTCCAGGTTGTCTACGCGAAAGATTGGAATGGTTGCGATGACTGCGTCGGCAGACCGCGGCGCCATCGCTGCGCCGCGGTTCCGCTGATAAACTCAGTATGCTGAATAGTTGGCCGGAAAAATGGGCGGATCTCTCCGCCCTTCAGCCGCGTGCGGTGGCGCGGTTCAGGTAGCCAGATCCCGCCCGCGCGTCTCCGGCACGAACAGCATGCCGATGACGAAGGCCAGGCCGGCGATGATCACCGGGTACCACAGGCCGAAGTAGACGTCGCCGCTGGCCACGTTCATGGCCGTGACCACGAAGGACAGCATGCCGCCGACCCAGCCCGCGCCGAGGTGGAAGGGCAGCGACAGCGAGGTGTAGCGCACCCGGGCCGGGAACAGTTCCACCATGAAGGCCGCCATCGGCCCGTACACCATGGCCAGGAACAGGATCGGCACCAGCAGCAACAGGAACACCATCGGCGTGTTGATCTTCGCGGGGTCGGCGCGCTCGGGCCAGCCGGCCGCTACCAGCGCGCTCTTGATGGCATCGCGGTCAAAGCCCTGCAGCGTGCGATCCGCAATGCGCACTTCCGCCTGCGCCGGATTGCCGGCCGGCACGAAGGTGTAGCCCACGCCCAGGTCGGTCAGGTAGCCGCGGATCTTGTCGCAGGCGGACACCGGCTCGCCGAACAGGCGCGCCTTGCAGTCGCCGGCCGTCACCTGCACGGCGCCTTGCTGCTGGAACTGCTCGAGTGCCGGATTGGCATAGTGCGTCAGGCCCTTGAACACCGGCTGGATGCACACCGCCGCCAGCAGGCAGGCGGCCATCATGATGTACTTGCGGCCGATGCGGTCGGACAGCCAGCCGAACAGCAGGTAGCAGGGCGTGGCCACCACCAGCGCGATCCCGATCAGCATGTGGACCGTTTCGAGCGGCACATGCAGCGTCTTGTTGACGAAGAACATCGAGTAGAAGTGGCCGGTGCCGAAGATGGCGCCCAGGCCTGCCGCCACCACGAACAGCAGCAGCACCGACCTGAGGTTCTTCCAGTTGGTGAAACTCTCGCGGATCGGCGCTTTGGAGGTGGTATTGGCAGCCTTCATCCGGGCAAAGACCGGCGATTCATGCAGCTTGCCGCGGATGTAGACCGAGATCACCAGCATCACCAGCGACACGATGAAGGGAATGCGCCAGCCCCAGTCACGGAATTCGGCCTCGCTCAGGAAGGTCTTGAGCAGGTAGACGACCAGCAACGAGGACAGCAGGCCCAGCGTTGCCGTGGTCTGCAGCGAGCTGGTGTACAGCCCGCGCTTGTGCACGGGAGAGTGCTCGGCCACGTAGGTGACCGCGCCGCCGACCTCGCCGCCCAGCGCCAGGCCTTGCAGCAGCCGCAGCAACACCAGCAGCACCGTGGCGGTGATGCCGATCTGCTCATACGTGGGCAGCACGCCGACGCCGACGGTGGCAACCCCCATCAGCAGGATGGTGACCAGGAAGGTGTACTTGCGCCCGATCAGGTCGCCCAGGCGGCCGAACAGCAGCGCGCCCACCGGCCGTATCAGGAAGCCTGCGCCGAAGGTGGCCAGGCTGGCCAGGAAGGCGGCAGTCTCATTGCCCTTGGGGAAGAACAGTGCGCCGAAATACACCGCCAGTGCGGCGTAGATGTAGAAGTCGTACCACTCCATCAGGGCGCCGAAGGAAGAGGCAAGGATGACCTTGCGCTCCTCGGCAGTCATGCCGGTGGCGGGGGCGCGCGTCTCGCTGCGAGTCAGGCTGATCGTCATGGCGGGGGTCCTTTGGTCTAGCTATTGTCTCTATATGTCTGCTCGTCCCGGCGGTGCCGGCGCCGCTGGCCAGGGCCTGTCGGTCCCTCGCGCAGTGCAGCGCCGCATCCTTCCGGTGCATCAGTCAGTATGCTGATGAGAAGCGCAGTATGCTGAGCAAAATGCGGGCCAGTCCACAACGTGCCGGAGTGCCCGAAATCGCCTATTTAAATGGTCTTTTAATATCGTCAGCATACTGAGCATCTGGGCTCAGTGTACTGAGGGTATATGGCCATCGTTATAGGTGTTAACCCTCCGCGCCGCTTCTAGACTTTTGGAAATTCGCTGACTAGAATCCGAAACTAATCAGTGTACTGAGCAATTGCATCGACGCACGCCGCATGCCATGCGGGACGCGCCCGCAGCGAAGCGATTTCACCAATCAGGAGCCCCCACCAGCATGACCAAAGTGAAGAAGATCGCCCTCGAAGAGCATTTCATGACGCCGGGATTCCAGGCCTATTCCAAGGCGTTCACGCAGCATATCGACCCGACGGTGTTTGCCGAGCTGGGCCGCCGCCTCGCCGATTTCGACGAGGACCGCCTCGCCGAGATGGACCGTGCCGGCATCGACATCACGGTGCTGTCGCAGACTGGTCCGGGCGTGCAGGGCGAGCCCGACGCCGGCCTTGCCGTGGCACGGGCGCGCGAGAGCAATGACTTCCTGGCCGCGCAGATCGCGCGCCACCCCACGCGCTTTGCCGGCTTTGCCGCGCTGCCCATGCACGACCCGGAACAGGCCGCGCGCGAGCTGGAACGCGCCGTGCGCGAGCTTGGCTTCAAGGGCTCGCTGGTGAACGGCCATACCCACGGGCGCTATTACGACGACCCTGCATACGATGCTTTCTGGGAACGCATGCAGGCGCTGGACGTGCCCATGTACCTGCACCCGACCGATGCGCTGGTTCAGCCGCAGGTCCTGGCGGGCCACCCCGAGCTGACCGGCGCGGCGTGGGGCTGGGGCGTCGAGACCGCATCGCATGCGCTGCGGCTGCTGTTCGGCGGCGTGTTCGACCGCTTCCCGCGCCTGAAGATCATCCTTGGCCATATGGGCGAGGGCCTGCCGTACCAGCGCTGGCGCTTCGACAGCCGCTTTGCGGTCTATTCGCACGGCGTCCGGCTGGCGCGCGCGCCTTCGGAGTACATCGGCACCAATATCGTCATCACCACTTCGGGCGTGTGCTCGCACGGCGCGCTGGCCGGTGCCATTGCCGAGCTTGGCCCGGAGGCCGTGATGTTCTCGGTCGACTACCCCTACGAATCCACCGAAGTCGCGGCGAAGTTCATCGAGGACGCGCCGCTCGACGACACCACGCGCGCGCTGGTCTGCCACGGCAACGCGCAACGCCTGCTCAAGCTGTAACCGTACAACCCGAGGACCCTCATGCAAAAAGTCTTTCGCATCGGCCAGATCGTTCCCAGCTCGAACACGACCATGGAAACCGAGATTCCCGCCATGCTGCTGGCGCGCCAGCAGATCCGTCCCGAGCGCTTTACCTTTCATTCCAGCCGCATGCGCATGAAGAAGGTGGTCAAGGAAGAGTTGGCCGCCATGGATGCCGAATCCGACCGCTGCGCGGTGGAGCTCAGCGACGCCCGCGTCGACGTGCTCGGCTACGCCTGCCTGGTCGCCATCATGGCCATGGGCCACGGCTATCACCGCAAGTCGGAGCAGCGGCTGAAGGCCCATACCATCGAGAATGGCGGCGACGCACCGGTCATCACCAGCGCCGGTGCGCTGGTGGATGCGCTGCGCGTGATCGGCGCGCGCCGCATCGCCGTGGTGGCGCCGTACATGAAGCCGCTGACCGAGCTGGTGGTGGACTACATCCGCAACGAAGGCTATGAGGTGGTGGATTACCGTGCGCTGGAGATTCCGGACAACCTTGAGGTCGGCCGCCACGATCCGGCGCGGCTGCCGGGCATCGTGTCGCAGATGAACCTGGCGGATGTCGATGCCATCGTGCTGTCGGCCTGCGTGCAGATGCCGTCGCTGCCGGCAGTGGCAAAGGTGGAGGCGATGACGGGCAAGCCGGTCATCACCGCCGCCATCGCCACCACCTACGCCATGCTCAAGGCGCTGGACCTGGAGCCGGTCGTGCCGGGCGCCGGCGCGCTGCTGTCGGGCGCCTACTGAGGGCAGGCCATGACCACCTTCCTTTATGGCGGCCATGCCCATGCCAACGGCATTCGCCAGCACTACCTGCGCTATGGTGGCAACGACGGTGCACGTGCCGCGCGCGATCCCGTGATCATCGTGCCGGGCATCACCAGCCCGGCAATCACCTGGGGCTTCGTCGGCGAGCGCTTTGGCGCCAGCTTCGATACCTATGTGCTGGACGTGCGCGGGCGTGGCCTGTCGTCGGCCGAGGCCGGGCTGGACTACAGCCTCGACGCCCAGGCCCGCGACGTGGTGGCCTTTGCCGAGGCACTTGGCCTGCGCCGCTACAGCGTGGTTGGCCATTCGATGGGCGCGCGCATCGGCGTGCGCGCCGCGGCGGGCCGGCCTGGCGGCCTGGCCAGACTGGTGCTGGTCGACCCGCCGGTGTCGGGGCCCGGGCGCCGCGCGTATCCTGCGCAACTGCCGTGGTATGTGGATTCCATCCGCCTGTCGCGCCAGGGCACCGACGTGGAAGGCATGCGCCGCTTCTGCCCGACCTGGACCGACGAGCAGCTGCGCCTGCGCGCCGAATGGCTGCATACCTGCAACGAAGACGCCGTGGTGCGCAGCTTCGAGGATTTCCATCGCGACGACATCCATGCGGATCTGCCCCGGGTCAAGGTGCCGACGCTGCTGATGACCGCCGGGCGTGGCGACGTGGTGCGCGCTGAAGACGTGGCGGAGATCCGCACGCTGCTGCCGGGGGTGCTGGTCAGCCACGTTGCCGGGGCCGGCCACATGATCCCGTGGGATGACGAAGCGGGCTTTTACGCGGCGCTGGGGGATTTCCTCGGCGCGCCGCTGACGCAATGACAAGCAAGGAGGCGACATGCCGGTAAGTGACCACCAGATGATCGAGGCCTGGCGCAAGGTGCTGAAGCTGTCCCGGCTGGAGCCGGGGCAGACCGTCACCATCCTGACCAGCGCCGCGACCCACCCGCAGACGCTCTCCACCGCGCTGATCGCCACGCAGGCGATGGGTGCCATCGTCAACCGGCTCGACCTGCCGCCGGTCAACGGCGAGAAGGCGCTGAGCCGCGACGCGCTGGCCTACCTGGGCACGACTCCGCTCACGGGCAACCGGGCCGCGATTGCCGCGCTCAGGGAAAGCGACCTGGTGCTGGACCTGATGACGCTGCTGTTCTCCCCCGAGCAGCACGACATCCTGAAGGGCGGCACCAAAATCCTGCTGGCCGTCGAGCCGCCCGAGGTGCTGGCGCGCCTGGTGCCTTGCGAGGCTGACCGCGAGCGCGTCAAGGCCGCCTCCGAGCGGCTGGCTCGCGCCAAGGAAATGCATGTGGTGTCGCCGGCCGGCACCGACCTGCGCTGCCCGCTGGGCGAGTTCCCGGCCATCAGCGAGTACGGCTTTGTCGACGAGCCCGGGCGCTGGGACCACTGGCCCAGCGGTTTCGCGCTGACCTGGCCCAACGAGGGCGCTGCCAACGGCACCATCGTGCTGGAGCGCGGCGACATCCTGCTGCCGCAGAAGACCTACGTCACCGAGCCGGTCATGCTGACGGTCGAGGGCGGCTTTGCCACGCGCATCGAAGGCGGCCTGCACGCCGAACTGCTGAGCGAGTACATGGCCTCCTTCAACGACCCGCAGGCCTATGCCATCTCGCATATCGGCTGGGGACTGCAGCCGCGCGCGCACTGGTCCACGCTGGGGCTGTACGATCGCGAGGCCACCATCGGCATGGACGCGCGCGCGTTCGAGGGCAACTTCCTGTTCTCGCTCGGCCCCAATAACGAAGCCGGCGGCAGCCGCACCACGGCCTGCCATATCGATATTCCCGTGCGCAACTGCACCGTGCGCCTGGACGGCGTGGATGTGGTGAGCCGCGGCAAGGTCATGGACGGGTTCCGCTACCCGGAGGAGAAGTAGCCATGCACAAGGAGATCGGCGCGTACCAGCGCCAGGGCTTCGGCAACGACCTGGAACTGGCGGGCCCGTTCGGGCTGCTGGTGGTCGATTTCGTCAACGGCTTTGCCGACCCGGAGGTGTTCGGCGGCGGCAATATCCGCGAGGCCATCGCCAATACCGTGCCGCTGCTGGCCGTGGCACGGCGCGAAGGCTGGGCGATTGCGCACAGCCGCATCGTCTTTGCGGACGATGGTTCGGACCACAACATCTTTTCCATGAAGGTGCCGAACATGCTGTCGCTGAAGGAGCGCGAGCGCAACAGCGCCATCGTCGAAGAACTGGCGCCCCGGGCCGGTGAACTGGTGGTGCGCAAGACCGTGCCGTCGGCGTTCTTCGGCACGTCGCTGGCCGCCTGGCTGACCCAGCGCGGCGTGCGCACGCTGGTGGTGGCCGGCGCGGTGACCAGCGGCTGCGTGCGCGCCAGCGTGGTGGACGCCATGCAATACGGCTTCCGGCCGCTGGTGCTGTCGGATTGCGTCGGCGACAGGGCGCTTGGACCGCACCAGGCCAACCTGTTCGACATGGAACAGAAATATGCGACGGTCACCACGCGCGCGGAAGGGCTGGCGGCCATCGGGGTGCGCGAATGAGCGCTTGCATGAATCATCGGGACGGATAAAACAATGACATCGTCGATGGAACCGGATCATTCGGAAGGAGGGCGCGGCCAGGGCGTTGGGGCCCGGGTGGCGCGCAAGGAAGACGCCAGGCACCTGCACGGCAAGGGCCGCTTTGTCGCGGACATCGCCATGCCGGACCTGCAGGAGGTAGCCTTCCTGCGCAGCCCCGTGGCGCATGCCAGGCTGTTGTCCGTGACCAAGCCCGCGCGCCACGCGCAAGCGGTGATCGTGCGCGAGGACATGGCGGCGGCGCGGGACATCGTCGCGGATTCGGCGTTCCCGTCCTACCAGCCGTCGGCGCAGGCGCCGCTGGCCAGTGGCAAGGTGCGCTTTGTCGGCGAGCCCGTTGCCATGGCCTTTGCCCCCACGCGCGCCGAAGCCGAGGACATCGCCGAGCAGGTGGTGGCCGAGTTCGACGAGCTGCCCGCGCTGACCGACGTGGCGCAGGCCCGCCAGCTCGCAGGCGAGGTGCGCGTGCACGAACACTGGCGCGACAACACCTTCCTGACGCTGAATATCGACAAGAACTTCGAGGCGCGCCAGCGCGAGGCCTCCGTCGTCGTCCACCGCAAGGTCAACCTGGCGCGCCAGTGCATGGTGCCGATGGAGGGCAAGGCGGTGCTGGCCTACTGGGACCACCAGTTCGACCAGCTGGTGGTGTACAGCGCCACCCAGGTGCCGCATATGATCCGGACCATCCTGAGCCACTGCCTGGACCTGGACCAGGCGCGCGTGCGCGTGATCTCGCCGGACGTGGGCGGCGCCTTCGGCTACAAGTGCGTGCTGCAGCAGGAAGAGCTCTGTGTCGCCTGGCTGGCGATGACCTACAAGCGGCCGTTCCGCTTTATCGAGGACCGGCGCGAGCACCTGACCGCCGGCGCCAACTCGCGTGAACATCACTACGAGCTTACCGCCTATGCCGACAAGCGCGGCCGCCTGCTGGCGCTGGACGCGAACATCGCCATCGACGGCGGTGCCTATTCGGTCTGGCCCTTCACCATCGGGCTGGAGCCGGGGCAGGCGATCGGCAACCTGCCCGGCCCATATGCCTTCGACGGATACCGCTGCGAAACCACTTGCGTGGCCACTAACAAGCCGGGCTTCGTGCCGTATCGGGGGGTGGCCCGGACCGGCGTCTGCTTCGCCATGGAACTGATGATCGACGCGATCGCGCGCGAGGTGGGGCGCGAGCCGTGGGAAGTGCGCGTTGAAAACCTGGTGCCGCCGCAGGCCATGCCTTACGTCAACGTGACCAACAAGCACTTCGACGGCGGCGACTACCCGGCCAGCGTGCGCCAGGCGATGGCGATGATCGACCTGCCCGCGATCCGCGCGCGGCAGCGGGCGGGTCCGCAGGGTAGCTGCTATGTCGGCGTTGGCTTCGGCACCTACACCGAGCAGTCGGCGCATGGCACTTCCGTGTTCGCGGCCTGGGGCACGCCGGTGATCCCGGGCTTCGACTCGGCCACGGTGCGCATCACGCCGGACGGCGGGCTCGAAGTGCGCGTCGGCGTGCATTCGCACGGGCAGGGCATGGAGACGACCTTCGCGCAGATTGCCCACGAGATCCTGGGCATCGACATCGGACGGATCAAGCTGGTGCATGGCGATACCGGGCTGACGCCGTTCTCCACCGGCACCTATGCCTCGCGCTCGCTGGTGATGTCGGGCGGCGCGGTGTCGCGGGCGTGCAAGGCACTGCTGCCGCGGCTGCAGAAGATTGGCGCGCACATGCTGGGGCAGCCGGTGGAGGCGGTAACGTTCGCGGCCGGCGCGGTTCGTGCGGGCGATGCCAGCGTCATCGACATCGGCCGCATTGCCGACGCCTGGTACATCAATCCCCACCTGCTGCCGTCCGACGTGGATGCGCAAGGGCTGGAGGTCACCATGGGCTTCAAGCCCGCGGTCGATACCGGCAGTTTCACCTACGCCACGCACGCGGTCGCTGTGGAAGTCGACATCGATTCCGGCCATGTCGAGATCCTGGACTACGTGGTGGTGGAAGACTGCGGCACCATGATCAATCCGATGGTGGTCGAGGGCCAGACCTATGGCGGCGTGGCGCAGGGCATCGGCACCGCGATGTTCGAAGAGATGCGCTATGACGGCAACGGGCAGCCGCTGGCCTCCACGCTGGCGGACTACATGCTGCCCGGGCCGACCGAGATTCCGTCTATCCGCATCCATCATTTCGAGACGCCATCTCCGCACACGGAATTCGGCGCCAAGGGGATGGGCGAGGGCGGTGCCATCGCACCGCCGGCGGCGATCTTCAACGCGGTGAACGACGCCTTGCGCGGCTTCGGCGTCGAACTGCAGGAAACGCCGCTGACCCCGAGAAAGATCCTTGAAGCGCTGGATGTGGCAGTAGCCGGCGCACAAAGCAAGAAGGCAGCCTGACCGATGAAAGCCGTCGCTTTTTCCTATCATGCGCCCGGCTCGCTGCCGGACGCGCTGGCCCGCCTTGGCGCGGGCACCGATGTGGCCAAGACCATGGGCGGAGGCCAGTCGCTCGGCCCGATGCTGAACCTGCGGCTGACCCGTCCCGACACGGTGATCGATGTGTCGGGGCTGGCCGAACTGCGGCAAGTCGCGTCCACCCCCGATGGCATCCGCATCGGCGCCTGCGTGACCCATGCGCAGATCGAGGACGGCGTGTTCGCGCCGCTGCGCGGCACCATGCTGCAGGCCGTGGCGGGCGGCATTGCCTATCGCGCGATCCGCAACCGCGGCACCGTGGGCGGCAGCCTGGCCCATGCGGACCCGGCCGCGGACTGGGTGGTGGCGATGACCGCGCTGGGTGCGCGCATCGAGATTGCATCAGGCACCGGCACGCGCGAGGTGCCCATGGAAGCCTTCATGATCGGCGCCTACACCACGGTGCTGGCCGACGGCGAGCTGATCGCCGCCGTGCGCGTGCCGCATGCCACCGCGCACAGCCGCTGGGGCTACCAGAAGCTGTGCCGCAAGACCGGCGAGTTCGCCGAAGCCAGTTGCGCCGCGTACTTCGATGCCAGCCGCCGCTTCGCACGCATCGTGCTCGGCGCGCTGGACGGGCCGCCGGTGGTGCTGCCCGGACTCACGCGCGCGGTCGCCGCGCAAGGCGCCGCGGCGCTCACCGCCAGTGCCGTGGACGAAGCGGTGGCGCAGGCCGCGCCGGGCAAGGACGCCATCGACCGCAAGCTTTACCGTACCGTCGTGATGCGCTGCGTCACGCAAATGCTGAACTGAGGAGCGCCCGTGCAGACCATCGAATTCAACGTCAACGGCCGCCGGGTTTCCGGCGCGTGCGCGGACCGGACGCACCTGGGCGACTTCCTGCGCGACACGCACCGCCTGACCGGCACCCACCTTGGCTGCGAGCACGGCGTGTGCGGCGCCTGCACCGTGCTGCTCGACGACAAGCCGGTGCGGTCGTGCATCACCTTCGCGGCTGCCTGCCAGGGCGCCGACATCGTCACCGTGGAAGGCTACCAGGACGATGCCGTGATGGCCGACCTGCGCGCGGCGTTCAACCAGCACCACGCGCTGCAGTGCGGCTTCTGCACGCCGGGCATGCTGGCGACCGCGCGCGACATCGTGCTGCGCCTGCCCGACGCCGACGACGCCACCATCCGTCACGAGCTGTCGGGCAACCTGTGCCGCTGCACCGGCTATATGGGGATCGTCGCCGCCATCCGCTCGGTACTGGACGCACGCCGCGCCGCAGCCGGCGTGATTGCTCGGCACGCCGCGGGCGCGGCGCCCGCCGAAGCGCCGTTCACCGGTTTTGCCGTTGCGGACGAAGCGCTCGGCACGCTGCCGCACCTGGCCGCCGGCACCGGCGCCGAGGCGGAACGGTCAGCCGACCGCAAGGGCTGGTCGCGCATCGAAGGCAGCTTCACCGTTCCCTACACGCTCGACGCGGTATGGGCCTTCATGGCTGACCTGCCGGCCGTGGCGGGCTGCCTGCCGGGCGCGGTGCTCACTGAAATGGAGGGGGAGAAGGTCAAGGGCCATATCGCCATCAAGTTCGGCCCGATGTCCGCCAGGTTCGAAGGCGCCGCGCGCCTGCAGCGCGATGATGCGAACAAGCGCGGCGTGCTGAAGGGCGCGGGGCAGGACTCGCTCAGCAATTCCAAGGCCGCGGGCGACATCGCCTACCAGCTGAAGGCGCTTGCCGCGCACGAGACCGAGGTCGCGGTCGACCTGCAGTATTCGCTGCAGGGGCCGCTGGCGCAGTTCTCGCGATCGGGGCTGGTGCGCGATTTCGTGCGGCGCATGATTGCGGATTTCGGCAAGTCGGTAGCGCGCCGGATGGATCCGACGCTGAGCGATGCCGAACGCAACCAGGCGGTACGCCTCAATCCCATGGCGATGTTCTTCGGCGTGCTGTGGGAGCGGGTCAAACGGTGGTTCGGCGCCCGCTGAACCCGCCCTCCGGGCTGTCGCAACCCTTGCCCGCGTCAGCCCGGATGCACTACAACCAGTAGTGCGGTGGCAGTGGTCTTGCCGCCATTGGAGATCGCATGTGCGACATCGGCCGCATAGCGCGCGGTCTCGCCGTGCCGCAGCTTCTTCTCATCGGCGCCCGCGCGCACTGTCATCGATCCGCTCAGCACCGACAGGTGTTCCTGGGTGCCGGCCTCGTGCGGCTCGGAGGCCAGCACGCCGCCGGCCTGGATGGTCAGCTCATACCACTCGAAGCGCCCGGCCAGGTCGATCGGGCCCAGGATGCGCAGGTCGCAGCGGGTATCGGGGCTTTTCAGCGACGGGATCGCGTGCGGCTGGACTACGGTGATGCCGCCGGCGGGGCGCTCAGCGGCGCCTCCGGCGAGGAAGTCCGTCAGGTTCACGCCGAGCGCATTGGCCAGGCGCCACAGCACCGCCACGGTGGGGTTGGCCAGGTTGCGTTCGATCTGCGACAGCATCGACTTGGAAACCCCGGCACGGCGCGACAGTTCATCCAGCGACAGCCGTTGCTGCTGGCGCAGCGCCTGCAGCGCCATGCCGACGGCGGGCGGGCCATCGGCCTGCGGGGTCTGGGCGAGGGCTTGCGTCATGGGTTAATGTTCGTTATATTGCGCAAAATGTTCGATATACAGAACGCGTTCGATTTATCGATCGAATCCTAGCACATCCCTCGCACACCAACGGGAGCCAAGCCATGTCGAATGCCGAGGCATTCTATGCATCCATCCGTACCGAACTCGAAAGCATCCGCGCGGCGGGGCTGTTCAAGAACGAGCGCGTGATCGCCACGCCGCAGGGTGCGCGGGTGCGCACCACCGACGGCCGCGAGGTCATCAACCTGTGCGCCAACAACTACCTTGGCCTGTCGTCGCACCCGCAGGTGATCGAGGCCGCGCATGAAGCGCTGCGCACGCATGGCTTCGGGCTGAGCTCGGTGCGCTTTATCTGCGGCACGCAGGACCTGCACAAGACGCTGGAGGCGCGGCTGTCGGCCTTCCTCGGCACCGAGGACACCATCCTCTATGGCTCGGCCTTCGATGCCAATGGCGGTTTGTTCGAAACGCTGCTGGGCGCAGAAGACGCGGTCATCAGCGATGCGCTCAACCATGCCTCGATCATCGACGGCATCCGCCTGTCCAAGGCACGCCGCTACCGCTACCAGCACAACGACATGGACGACCTGCGCGTGCAGCTGGAGCAGGCGCGGGCCGACGGTGCGCGCTACACGCTGGTGTTTTCCGACGGCGTGTTCTCGATGGACGGCACCGTGGCGCGGCTGGATGAGATGCGCGCGATCTGCGATGAGTACGGCGCGCTGCTGGGCATCGATGAATGCCATGCCACCGGTTTCATGGGCCAGCGCGGGCGCGGCACGCATGAGGCGCGCGGCGTGTTCGGCAAGATCGACATCATCACCGGCACGCTGGGCAAGGCGCTGGGCGGCGCCTCGGGCGGCTTCACCAGCGCGCGCAAGGAGGTCGTGGCGCTGCTGCGCCAGCGCTCGCGGCCCTACCTGTTCTCCAATACGGTGGCGCCGGCCATCGTGGGCGCGTCGATCGCGGTGCTCGATATCCTGGAAGCCAGCACCGAGCTGCGCGACCGGCTGGAGGGCAATACCAGGTTCTTCCGCGCGGGACTTGACCAGCTGGGCTTCGACGTCAAGGCGGGCGACCACCCCATCATCCCGATCATGGTCTACGACGCCGACAAGGCGCAGCAGCTCGCGCAGCGCCTGCTGGAGCTGGGCGTGTACGTGGTCGGCTTCTTCTACCCGGTGGTGCCCAAGGGCCAGGCGCGCATCCGCGTGCAGATGAGCGCGCTGCATGACGAGGCCGCGCTGCAGGCGGCGCTGGATGCCTTCGGCCAGGCTGGCCGCGAACTGGGGCTGATCTGATGGAAGATGGCAAACCGAAGATCCTGATCGTCGGCGCCAACGGCCAGATCGGGTCTGAACTGGCACTGGCGCTGGCCGAGCGCTACGGGCGCACCAACGTGATCACCTCCGACGTGGTGCCCACCGGCCGCCATGTGCACCTGACGCACGAGATGCTCAACGCCACCGACCGCGGCGAGCTGGCCACCGTGGTCGAGCGCCATGGCATCACCCAGGTCTACCTGCTGGCTGCCGCGCTGTCCGCCACCGGCGAAAAGGCGCCGCAGTGGGCGTGGAACCTCAATATGACCAGCCTGCTCAATGTGCTGGAACTGGCGCGGCAGACCGGGCTGGAGCGGGTGTTCTGGCCCAGCTCGATTGCAGCCTTCGGCCCGACCACGCCTGCCGGACAGACACCGCAGAAGACCGTGATGGAGCCCACCACCGTCTACGGCATCTCCAAGCAGGCGGGCGAGGGCTGGTGCCGCTGGTATCACGCCAACCACGGCGTGGATGTGCGCAGCGTGCGCTATCCCGGCCTGATCTCGCACAAGACCCCGCCCGGCGGCGGCACCACCGACTATGCGGTCGACATCTTCCATGCGGCGGTGAAGGGCGAGCCCTACACCTGCTTCCTGAAGGAAGACGAGGCCCTGCCGATGATGTATATGCCCGATGCCATCCGCGCCACCATCGAACTGATGGAAGCGCCGGCGGACAAGCTCGGCGAGCGCGGCAGCTACAACATCGCCGGCATGAGCTTCACGCCCGCGCAGATTGCAGCGGCGAT
Organism: Cupriavidus sp. SK-4; assembly: GCF_000611125.1. Taxonomy (NCBI): domain Bacteria; kingdom Pseudomonadati; phylum Pseudomonadota; class Betaproteobacteria; order Burkholderiales; family Burkholderiaceae; genus Cupriavidus; species Cupriavidus sp. SK-4. The sequence continues at coordinate 26,647 of NZ_JFJW01000064.1, read as the reverse complement.
CCGCGAGCAGGTGCCGGGCTTCCAGATCCGCTATGAACCCGACTATCGCCAGGCGATTGCGCAGGGCTGGCCGGATTCGATCGACGATTCGGTCGCGCGCGCGGACTGGGGCTGGCAGGCGGAGTACGGCCTGAAGGAGATGGTGGCGGACATGCTGGCCAACCTGAAGGCGACGCTGCCCACCTGAGACGCTATGGCGCGATCGCGCCGTCGATGGCGATGCGGGTGCCCTCGGTGCCGACTGCCACCGGTCCGGTGCGTCCCACCAGGTCCCCGGCCTTAGGCAAGGCGCTGCCGCTGGCGGAGATGCGCGCTTCCAGCATGACCAGTTGCTGCCCTGACAGCCGGTGGTCGGGCCGCATCGCCATCGCATCGTCCAGCGTGAACGACAGCGGCAGGTCGCGCGCCTGCCGGCGCAGCACCGCCAGCGGCATGCGGGAGCCGTCAGCGGGCAGCGCATAGACAAAGAGGGTGTCGCCCGGCTGCGGCGTGCGCCCGGCCTTTTCGCTGAGCGTGACCATGCCGGTGATCTTCGGGGTTTGCGCCGCGGCAGCCGTGCCGCGCGCGGCCGCGAGGTTGGCGGCGATGCGCGCCGCGGTCTGCGAATCCGCCGGCAGCAGCCGGTACAGGTGCTCCCAATATCCGATCGCCGCCTGCTTGTCGCCGCGTTCGGCCGCGGCGCTGGCGGCCAGCGCCAGCGCCTTGGGGTCGTCCGGGTCCAGCACCAGGGCCTGGCGCACTTGCGCCATGGGCGGGCCTTCCAGCGAGCCGCCGTTCAGGCTGGCCAGCACATCGGCGTAGTCGGAGCGCAGCGCGGCCACGTCCGGCGCCAGTTCGACGGCCCGCGCGTAGGCCGCGGCGGCGTCGGCATGGCGTTCCATCACGCTGTATGAGCGCGCCAGCATGGCCCAGCCCTGCGCATCGCCGGGCGACTCGCGCAGGCGCTGCGCGAGCTGGTTCACCATGCCCTCGACCTGCGCGCCGCTCAGCTGGTGCTGGCTGCCGGTGCTTTCGGGCAGGTCGTCGGCACGCCATAGCGCGACCGGGTTGCCCAGGTGCAGGTAGAGCAGGATGGCGGCGCTGGGCAGTACTGCGAGCAGCAGCGCGGCGAGCAGCGGCGAGGTGCCGGCCCGTCCCGTGCCGGTGGCGGCGCCGGCGGCTTCATCGAGCAGCCGGCGGCCGAGTTCGTCGCGGGCTTCGGCGTGGCGCGCCGCGGTGAGGGTGCCGCCGCGCAGGTCGGTGTCGAGCTCGTGCAGCTGGTCGTGGTACAGGTCAACCAGCAAGGTGCGTTCCGGCGTGCCCGGGGCTGGCGCCGTCCGGCGGCGCAGCAGCGGCCACAGCAGGCAGGCCGTGGCGGCGGCGATCAGGGCGGCGGCGAGCAGCCAGAAGGTGGTCATGGCTGGCGGTGCTCCACGGGTGTTGTGGCCGATTCGTCCAGCAAGTCCGCAAGCTGGCGCTGCGCGCTGGCGTCCAGCGTCGCATCGGCCTGGCGGTTGCGCGAGCGCGCACGCACGATCGCGGCCGCCACGCCGGCCACCAGCAGCAGCGGGCCGAACCACAGCAGCCACGTCAGCGGCCGCAGCGGCGGCTTGTACAGCACGAAGTCGCCATAGCGCTGCACCAGGTAGTCCTTCACCGCCTCGTCGCTGGCGCCGCCGCGCAGCTGCGCGCGGATCTGGCGCCTCAGGTCGACCGCCAGGTCGGCGTTGGAATCGGCCAGGGTCTGGTTCTGGCAGACCAGGCAGCGCAACTCGTTGGACAGCGCGTGCACGCGGGCATCGAGGTCGGCGTCCGTCAGCGCCATCGCCTGCAGCGAAGCGCAACAAAGCCACACGGCAAGCGTCGTGCGAATCCGGCTACGCATGGCTGCCTCCCTGCCGTTCCAGCTGCTCGATCAGCGGGATCAGCTTGCGCTCCAGCACCTCGCGCGTGACCGGGCCCACCTGGCGGTAGCGCACCACGCCGTGCTGGTCGATGACAAAGGTCTCGGGCACGCCGTAGACGCCGTAGTCGATGCCGACGCGGCCGTCGGCATCGACCAGCGAAGCGGCATAGGGGTTGCCCAGCCGCTGCAGCCAGTCGCGCGCGGCGCCGGTCTCGTCCTTGTAGTTGAGGCCATACAGCGGCACCGGCGAGCGCGCGGCAAAATCCACCAGCAGCGGATGCTCGGTGCGGCAGGCCGCGCACCACGATGCCCACACATTCAGCAGCCAGACCTTGCCGCGCATGTCGGCACTGGCCAGCGTGCGGCCTTCAGGATCGAGCAGCGGCAGGCGGAATGCCGGCGCGGCCTTGCCGACCAGCGGCGAGGGCAGTTCGCGCGGGTCGTGGCGCAGCCCGGCGGCCAGCGCGACGGCAAGGGCGAGGAAGGCGGCCAGCGGCAGCAGGAAGCGCGTCATGCGGGCGTCTCCTCATGGGCGGAGGCCAATGCCGGCACTGCGGGCGCATCCGGCGCCCCCGGCGCGGTGGCAGGATTGGCGGCACGGCGGCGCAGCCGGTAACGCTTGTCGCAGACGGCCAGCAGCCCGCCCAGCGCCATCAGCACGCAGCCGGCCCAGATCCAGTCGACAAAGGGCTTGACGTGGATGCGCACGGCCCAGGCGCTGCCATCGACGTTCTCGCCCAGCGCCACGTAGAGGTCGCGTGCCAGGCCGCTGTCGATCGCGGCCTCGGTGGTGGGCATGTCCTGGCTGCGGTAGATGCGGCGCTCGGGGTGGAGCAATGCTACCCGCCTGCCGTCGCGCGAGGCCACCAGCGTGCCGCGCAGCGCGTCGTAGTTGGGGCCGCCGGCCTGGGTCACGCCGGCAAAGCGGAAGTCATAGCCGCCCACGCTGACGCTGTCGCCGGCGCGCATCGGCAGTTCGCGCAGGCTTTCCTGGCCGGATACCAGCGTCACGCCGGCGATAAAGACGCCCACGCCGGCGTGGGCGAGCAGCATGCCCCAGTAGCTTGGCGTGAACTGCCGCAGCGCGGCCAGGCGGCGCCCTTGCTGTTGGCGCAGACGCGCCGCCAGGCTGGCCACGGCGCTCAGCACGCACCAGGCCGCCAGCAGCAGCCCCAGCCCGCTCAGCGCCGACGCATTGCGCAGCACCAGCAGCAGCCCCAGGCCGATGGCCGCGCTGGCCACGGCGGCCCAGCGCAGGCGGCGCGCCATGTCGGGCAGGCTGCCGTGGCGCCAGCGCGCCAGCGGCGCGGCGCCCATCAGCAGCACCGCGGGGGCCATCAAGGGCACGAAGACCTGCTCGAAATAGGCCGGGCCGACCGAGATCTTGCCCAGCCCCAGCACATCAACCAGCAGCGGGTAGAGCGTGCCCAGCAGCACCGTGGCGGCGGCCACCGCCAGCAGCACGTTGTTGGCCAGCAGCATCGACTCGCGCGACACCGCCGCAAACTCCACGCGCCGCGCCAGCCGCGGCGCGCGCCACGCATACAGCGCCAGTGCCAGCCCGGTAACCAGCCCCAGCAGCGCCAGGATGAAGATGCCGCGCTTCGGGTCAACGGCGAAAGCGTGGACGGAGGTCAGCACGCCGGAGCGGACCAGGAAGGTGCCCAGCAGGCTCAGCGAGAAAGTGAAGATCGCGAGCAGCACGGTCCAGGCGCGGAAGGCGCCGCGCTTCTCGGTGACCGCCAGCGAATGCATCAGCGCGGTGCCGGCCAGCCACGGCATGAACGAGGCGTTCTCGACCGGGTCCCAGAACCACCAGCCGCCCCAGCCCAGCTCGTAGTAGGCCCAGGCGCTGCCCAGCATGATGCCCAGCGTCAGGAAGGCCCACGCCACCGCGGTCCACGGCCGCGACCAGCGTGCCCAGGCGGCATCGACGCGCCCGGCCAGCAGCGCCGCCACGGCAAAGGCAAAAGTCACCGAGAAGCCCACATAGCCCATGTAGAGCAGGGGCGGGTGGAACACCATGCCCGGGTCCTGCAGCAACGGGTTGAGGTCGCGGCCTTCCATCGCGGGCGGCAGCAGCCGCACGAAGGGGTTGGAGGCGAACAGCAGGAATGCCAGGAAGCCGGCGCTGATCGCACCCATCACGGCCAGCACGCGGGCCACGGCGGCCAGCGGCAGCTGCCGGCTGCACACGGACACGGCCAGCGACCACAGGCCCAGCATCAGCGTCCACAGCAGCATCGAGCCCTCGTGCCCGCCCCAGACCGCGGCGATGCGGTAGGCCAGCGGCAGCGCGCTGTTGGCGTTGGCGGCGACATAGCGCACGCTGAAGTCGTTGCTGACGAAGGACCAGGTCAGCGCGGCGAAGGACAGCGCCACCAGCAGGCACTGCACGCGCGCGGCGGGGCGCGCCAGCGCCATCCACGCCAACTGGCCGCGTGCGGCCCCGGCCAGCGGCACCACGGCCTGCACCAGCGCGACCAGCAGCGCCACGATCAGCGCGAAATGGCCGAGTTCCGCGATCACTGGCGCACTCCCTGTGCCGGCGCGGCTTCGGCCATGCGGCGGTTCACCTGTTCGGCCTGTTTGAGCGCGTCGGCGGCTTCGGGCGGCATGTAGTTTTCATCGTGCTTGGCCAGCACCTCGCTGGCGATGAAGGTGCCGTCCGCCTGCAGCTGGCCGCGCGCGACCACGCCCTTGCCTTCGCGGAACAGGTCGGGCAGTAGGCCGCGGTAGAGCACCGGCACCTGGCGTGCCGTGTCGGTGACCACGAAGCGCACCGTCATGCCGTCGCCCTCGCGCCGGATCGAGCCGGGCGCCACCAGCCCGCCCAGCCGGAAGCTGCGTGCCACCGGCGCCTCCTGCGCGGCGACCTGGCTGGGACTGAAGAAGAACACCAGGTTGGAGCGGAAGGCATTGAGCACCAGCGCCGCCGCGATGCCGCAGCAGGCCAGCGCCGCGGCCAGCAGCCCGAAGCGGCGCTGGCGCGGCGTCATTGGCCGGCTTCCTGGCGCGTGGCACGGCAGCGCCGGGCCAGCAGCACCAGCTCCAGCGCCAGCAGCACCGCGCTCACGCCGAAGGCGCCGGCGATGAAGATGCCGTGATGCCCGTAGGGCAGCAGCGAGGACATCGTCATGAGGTCTCTCCGGTAACCATGGCCGGGCCGTGCGGCACCTCGCCGCGCTCGCGCAGGATGCAGCGCACGCGCACCAGCGCCACCGCCACCGTGTACATCCAGCACGCCATCGTCATCAGCAGCATGCCAGCCAGCATGGTTGCCGCCATCGACGGCGCCGCGGTCAGGCTGACCGATGCGCCCTGGTGCAGCGTGTTCCACCACTGCACCGAGAAATAGATCACCGGGATATTGACCACCCCCACCAGCGCCAGCACCGCGCAGGCGCGCTCGGCCCGGCGCGGCTCGTCGATGGCCGCTTCCAGCGCGATAAAGCCCAGGTACAGGAACAGCAGGATCAGCTCGGAGGTGAGCCGCGCATCCCAGACCCACCAGGTGCCCCAGGTGGGCTGGCCCCACAGCGCGCCGGTCCACAGCGCCAGCGCGGTGAAGAGCGCGCCGGTGGGCGCCAGCGCCGAGGCCATCATCGACGACAGCCGCGTGCGCAGCACCAATGCCAGCGCGCAGTAGCCGGCCATGACCAGGTAGATGAGCATCGACATCCACGCCGCCGGCACGTGGATGAAGATGATGCGGTAGACCTCGCCCTGCTGCGCATCGGTGGGGGCCACGCCAAAGCCAAGCCACAGTCCCGCCACCGCGAACAGCGCCGCCGCGGCAAAGAACCATGGGGCCATGCGTCCGGCCAGCGGATAGAAGCGCACCGGCGCCGCATAGGCCAGCCAGCCGCCGCGGACCGGGGGCCGCGGCGCGGCAGCGGGGTGGACGGATGGCAGCGGCTGGCTCATGCCGGCGTCTCCATGGCAATGCGCAGCCCGGCGGCGGTGGCCAGCGGGCACAGGAACAGCGACAGCGCCAGGCAGGCGCCCAGCAGCGAGAACTGCGGCATCACGTCCAGCCCGGCATCGGCCGCGGCCGCGGCGCTGGCGCCGAACACCAGCACCGGCACGCACAGCGGCAGCACCAGGATGCACAGCAGCACCGCGCCGCCGCGCACGCCCAGCGTCAGCGCCGCGCCGACCGCGCCGATCAGGCTCAGCGCCGGCGTGCCCACCAGCAGCGACGCCGCCAGCAGCAGCGATGCGCCCAGGGGCAACCCGTACTGCTGCGCCAGCAGCGGCGTCAGCAACAGCAGCGGCAGGCCGCTGGTGAGCCAGTGCGCGGCGATCTTGGCCAGCACCAGCAGCGCCAGCGGATGCGGCGACAGCAGCAGCTGGTCCAGGCTGCCATCGGCGTGCTCCTGCGCGAACAGCCGCGACAGCGACAGCATCGACGCCAGCAGTGCCGTCACCCACAGGATGCCGGGCGCCAGCGCGCGCAGCTGCTGCGGCTCGGGGCCGATCGCCAGCGGGAACAGGCTGGCGGCAATGACAAAGAACACCACGCCGCCGAGCAGGCTGCCGCGCCGCCGCCAGGACAGCGAGACATCGTGCGCGACGATGGCGGCGAGCGTGCGCATCATGCCGGCGCCCCCAGGTGCAGCACCGTGCCGCCAGCGGGCAGCGGCTGGTGCGTGGCGATCACGGCCATGCCGCCGGCGGCGAGGTGCGCGCCGAGCTGGGTGTCGAAGCGCGCGCAGGCATCGGCATCGAGCGCGGTCACCGGTTCATCCAGCAGCCACAGGGCGCGCGGCGCCAGCGACAGGCGCGCCAGCGCGACGCGCCGGCGCTGCCCCTGCGAGAGCGTGCGCGCCGGCGCGTGCGCGACGCGCTCCAGCCCCTGCGCGGCGAGTGCGCGCGCGACGCTGTCGGCGCTGTCACCGGCGAGCCGCGCGGCAAAGCGCAGGTTCTCCGCCGGGCTCAGTTCAGGGTCGATGCCGTTGGTGTGGCCGACATACGCCAGCGCTTGCTGGTAGTCAGGATCGGCGGCGCGCACCGGGCGGCCGCGCCAGTGCAGCGTGCCGGCATCGGCCATGGCCAGCCCGCACAGCACGCGCAGCAGGCTGGTCTTGCCGCTGCCGTTGGGGCCAAGCACCTGCAGCAGGCCGCCGGGGGCGAGCTCGAGGTCGATGCCGCGCAACACCGGGCGTCCGGCGCGCGAGATGGCCAACCCGTTCGCGCTCAGCACGGGGGCGGCGCAACATGGGGATTCAGGCGGAAGCTCGGATGGCGGCGCGGGCGAGCGGACTGGCACGCGTCATTTCTCCTCGGCCTTGGAGATGTCGGGAAGGTGGTGCGCGATGCCCTTGTGGCAGTCGATGCAGGTCTTCTCCTTGTTGGCCAGGTAGTTGGAGTGCATGGCCTGCGCGCGCGGGCTCTGGCGCGTGAAGTCCATCGACTGGTAGTCGTGGCAGTTGCGGCATTCCAGTGAATCATTGGCCTTGAAGCGTGCCCATTCATGCTGCGCCAGGGTGAGCCGGTGCGCCTGGAACTTTTCGCGGGTGTCGACGGTGCCGAAGATCTTGGCCCAGACCTCCTTGGACGCCTGCATCTTGCGCGCCATCTTGGAGGTCCAGTTGTGCGGCACGTGGCAGTCCGAGCACTTGGCGCGCACGCCGCTGCGGTTGGTGAAGTGGATGGTGCCCTGCAGCTCCTGGTAGACGTTGTCGCGCATCTCGTGGCAGCCGGTGCAGAACTGCTCGGTGTTGGTCAGTTCCAGCGCGGTGTTGAATGCGCCCCAGAACACCACGCCGGCGATAAAGCCGCCGAGCGTCAGGAAGCCCAGGCTGAAATACGCGCTGGGCCGGTTGATGGTTCGCCAGTAACGCTTGAGCAGGTCGAGCATGGCGCGCATCCGCTAGTTGGATGAGCCCTTGACGCCGGGCTTGCGCTTGAGCAGCTGCTCGACGTCAATGAAGGTGTTGCCCACCAGCGGCTTGGCGTCGGCCTGCGGCACATGGCATTGCGTGCAGAAGTAGCGGCGCGGCGAGACGTCGGCCAGCACGTTGTTGTCGCGGTCCATGTAGTGCGTGATGCTGACCGGGATCGCCTGGGTTTCCTCGGTGCGCGTGCGGGCGTGGCAGAACATGCAGCGGTTGAAGTCCTTGTCGACCTGGTAGCCGTCGATCTTGTGCGGGATCGTCGGCGGCTGCATGGTGTAGTTGCGGGTGCGGCGGATGTCCTTGTTCTCGGTCGGGTAGAGCAGCGGCGCCTTGCTCTCGCTGGCGATGGGCGTGGGGCCGCGCATCGCGTCGACCAGGCCCTGGGCGTGCGCCGGCATTGCCAGCACGGCCAGCAGCAGCGCACACAGGGCCAGCATCCAGGATCGGCTTGGTTTCATGGCGTCTCCCTGTTCGATTCCGGGCTAGACCTTGACGATCTTGACCGCGCACTTCTTGAAGTCCGTCTGCAGCGAGATCGGGCAGGTGGCGTCCAGCGTCACCTTGTTGATCAGCTGGCTGGCATCGAACCACGGCACGAACACCAGCCCGCGCGGCGGCGCGTCGCGCCCGCGGGTCTCCACGCGCGAGCGCATGCGCCCGCGCCGCGACACCACTTCCACCTCGACGCCGCGGCGCAGCCCCATTGCCTTGGCGTCTTCCGGATGCATGAACACCACCGCGTTGGGGAAGGCGCGATACAGCTCCGGCACGCGCCGCGTCATCGAGCCGGAATGCCAGTGCTCCAGCACGCGGCCGGTGGCCAGCCAGAACGGGTATTCCTTGTCGGGCGACTCGGCTGCCGGCTCGTAGGGCAGGGCGAAGATCACCGCCTTGCCGTCGGGGTTGCCGTAGAACTGGTAGCCGGTGCCGGCCTTGACGTAAGGGTCGCTGCCCTCGCGGTAGCGCCAGCGGGTCTCCTTGCCGTTGACCACCGGCCAGCGCAATCCGCGCGCCTCATGGTAGGCGTCGAACGGGGCCAGGTCGTGGCCGTGGCCGCGGCCGAAGGTTGCGTACTCTTCAAACAGGCCTTTCTGCACATAGAAGCCGAAGGCCTTGGCCTCGGCGTTGTGGTACTCGGCGTTGACTTCCTTGAGCGGGAACTTGTCGACCTGGCCATTGCGGTAGAGCACGTCGAACAGGGTCTTGCCGCGGTACTCCGGCTTCTTCGCGATCAGCTCGGCGGGCCAGACGTCCTCGACCTTGAAGCGCTTGGAGAACTCCATCAGCTGCCACAGGTCGGAGCGCGAGTCGCCCGGGGCATCGACCAGCTGGTGCCAGAACTGCGTGCGGCGCTCGGCATTGCCGTAGGCGCCTTCCTTTTCCACCCACATCGCGCTGGGCAGGATCAGGTCGGCGGCCAGCGCGGTCACGGTGGGGTAGGCGTCTGACACCACCACGAAGTTCTGCGGGTTGCGGTAGCCCGGCAGGCCTTCTTCCATCAGGTTGGCGGCGGCCTGCATGTTGTTGTTGACCTGCACCCAGTAGGCATTGAGCTTGCCGTCCTTGAGCATGCGGTTCTGCAGCACGGCGTGGTAGCCCGGCTTGTCGGGGATGGTGCCAGCCGGCAGCTTCCAGATGCGCTCGGCCTCTTCGCGGTGCTTGGGGTTGGTCACCACCATGTCGGCCGGCAGCCGGTGCGAGAAGGTGCCCACCTCGCGCGCGGTGCCGCACGCCGACGGCTGCCCCGTCAGCGAGAACGGGCTGTTGCCCGGCGTGGCGATCTTGCCGGTCAGCAGGTGCAGGTTGTAGACCATGTTGTTGGCCCAGCTGCCGCGCGTATGCTGGTTGAAGCCCATGGTCCACAGCGACATCACCTTGACGTTGGGGTCGGCATACAGTTCTGCCAGCTGGTCCAGCTTGGCCTTGGGCACGCCCGACAGCTTGCTGACGTAGTCGGCGTCGTACTTGGCCACGAAGCGCGCGAAGTCATCGAAGGTGATCGGGCGCGAGGCACCGGGATCGGCAGCGTTCTTGGCCGCCTTCTGCAGCGGATGTTCCGGGCGCAGGCCATAGCCGATGTCGGTCACGCCTTCCTTGAAGACCGTATGCTTGTTGACGAAGTCCTTGTTGACCTTGTTGTTCTTGATGATGTAGTGGGCGATGTAGTTCATCATCGCCAGGTCGGTCTGCGGCTTGAAGATGACCGGGATGTCGGCCAGGTCGAAGGAACGGTGCGTGAAGGTCGACAGCACCGCCACCCGCGTCTTGGGGTAGCTCAGGCGCCGGTCGGTGATGCGGGTCCACAGGATCGGGTGCATCTCGGCCATGTTCGAGCCCCACAGCACGAAGGCATCGGCGGCCTCGAAATCGTCGTAGCAGCCCATCGGCTCGTCCATGCCGAAGGTACGCATGAAGCCCTGCACGGCCGATGCCATGCAGTGGCGCGCGTTGGGGTCGATATTGTTGGAGCGGAAGCCCGCCTTGTAGAGCTTGGAGGCGGCATAGCCTTCCCACACCGTCCACTGGCCGGAACCGAACATCCCCACCGCGGTCGGCCCTTTTTCCTTCAGTACGCGCTTGAACTGGCGTTCCATCTCGTCGAAGGCGCGTTCCCACGTGACCGGAGCGAATTCGCCGTTCTTGTCGTACTTGCCGTTCTTCATACGCAAGAGCGGCTTGGTCAGCCGGTCCTGCCCGTACATGATCTTCGACAGGAAATAGCCCTTGACGCAGTTCAGGCCCTTGTTGACCTCGGCCTGCGGATCGCCCTGCGTGGCCACCACCTTGTTGTCCTTGACCGCCACGGTCACGCCGCAGCCGGTGCCGCAGAAGCGGCAGGGCGCCTTGGACCACTTCAGCTTGGTCATGTCGCTGTCAGTGACAAAGTTGGCGGCCCCGGCCGGCAGCGTTACGCCGGCAACCGATGCGGTCGCGGCGACAGCGGTCTGCTTGATGAAGTCACGACGAGAGATGGTCATGTGCCTGCCTCCTCGTTCATTGCCGGGTCCATTGCTTCGTGCATCGCCTCGGCGTCTTCGTTGTGCTGGTAGACGAGCGCGGCCGACAGCACGCCCTCGAGCTGGTGCAGGTAGGTCAGGTGCGCGGCAATGGCGCGCGAGGTGGGGGCTTCGATGGTGACCACGAGCTTGCCGGCATCGCTGGCGGCGTGGACTTCGGCGCCGGTGATGGCGTCGATCGCGGCGCGCACCTGCGCCAGGCTGTCGGGAATGGCATGCACGACGATGCCGGCGATATGCCACTCTGCGCTCGCGGGCAGCGGCTGGATGGGGATGGCACGTCTTGCTGCGGGCATGCGCAAGCTCCGGTTCGATGCCGTTTCAGTCTGTGCTGCAGCTTTTTTTTCTGTCAAATGCCGCCCCGGTCGCGGCAAGTATTGCGCACCGGGCTTGCCGGGCCGCTCAATGCGACGGCGGACCGCTGATCAGTTGGGTCATCCAGACAATGAACCCATAGCCTGCCACGATGATGACGGAGAGCACCGGCACCATCACGGCGGTCAGGAAAAGGAAACTGCGCAGTTCTTCTTGCTTGCGCTGCGGATCGCGGGCTTCACCGGTTTCCATCATGGTGTGAAGTAATCGGCAAAAGTGATCAGGCAAGACACCTGATGCGTTACACCATTAAAGGAAGCGCCAGCCAAGGTGTCAAGACTGCACTCGCTTACCCGTGCCCACGGCTCAGGGGATCAGGCCGCGCGCGCGGCCCAGTGCCACCGCTTCTGTGCGGCTTTGCGCGCCCAGCTTGGCATGGATGCGGCGCAGGTGCGACTTGACGGTCAGCTCGGACAGGAACAGCTTCTGCGCGATCACCCGATTGCGGTAACCCGCGGACAGCATGTGCAGCACTTCCAGTTCGCGCCCGGTCAGCGGGTCGGGCTGGTGCGCCGGTTCCGCGGGCGGTTCTGCGGCCGGCTTGGTCGAGCCTGCGTCGGTGAGCCGCGCGAGCAGGCTGGCGACAAAGGGCTCGGCCACGCCAAGCGCTGCTGCCTGTGCCAGATAGGCGCCTGCCCAGGCCCGCAGCAGCACGGCAACGCGTTCGCCTTCTTCCAGGAAGGAGCGCAAGAAGCCTTCATGGCTGGCCAGGCGCAGGGCTTCGGTGATTTCCTGCAGGGCGGCATCGCGCTGCTGCATGCCGTCGAGCGCGGTGGCGCGCAGGATGCGCAGCCGGATCAGGCGCCAGTAGCGCTGGCGTGCCAGTGCGGCCTCGATGGCGGCATCCAGCGCGGACAGCGCCGGCGCGATATTGCCGCGCGCGATGTCGAGCCGGCAGCGCGCGATGGAAGGCCGGTCGATATCGTTGGCATGGCCGGTGGCGTCCAGTGCTTCCCAGCCGCCGTACAGGTCGGCCGCCTGCAACGCCTGCAATGCGGTTTCCAGCTTGCCCTCCAGCGTGGCGACGCGTGCGCGCTCCAGCCAGGCCGAGCACACGATGCGCGCAGTGCCGGACTGCTGTCCCAGTTGCTCCAGTTCAGCCAGGCGCTGCAGCCACTGGCCGCGGTCGCCGCGCGCCAGCGCCAGCCGCGCGCTCAGCACGTGGCAGGCGATCATCGAATCGGGCGGGCCGTTGCCTTTGCTGTAGGGCAGGGCATTGGTCAGCAGGCGCCAGGCCTCTTCCAGCGCATCGTGCTCATACAGCGCCAGTGCCCAGAACACGTCGCTGCCCGGACTGTCGCCGGACGCGGCGCGCAGGCGCGCCAGCGCGTTGCCCAGGCGTCCCTGCACCAGGTCGATCACGCCTTCCAGCGTGTCGCTGACACCGCGTACCGACTGCGGCTGCTGCGCGCGCAGCGTCGCCCGCGAGAGCACGCTGCGCGCTTCGTCGTAGCGGTGCGTGCAGATCAGCGCGTAGGCCAGCGAATTGGCCAGGATGCGGTACTGGAAGCGCTCGTCCGGCGCCAGGCGGCGCAGGTGCGCGCCGGCGGCATCGCGGCAGGCCTCGACCTGGTCGGTCAGGGCCAGCAGCACGCAGTGGATGGTCTGTGCTTCCACCCCCAGGCGCGCGCGCTGGTTGTCGTCGCCGGGTTGCTCCAGTTCGGGCTGGAACGGCGCCAGTGCGGCCATGGCCTCGGCGTGGCGCCGGTTAAGCAGCAGCACCCATGCGCGTGTCAGTGCCAGTGCCGGCTGCCGCGCCAGCGTTGCGGGATGGATCTGGTCGAACCAGCGCAGCAGCAGGCGTACCCGCCCGGTGCCCAGCAGCGAGTCGGACTGGCTGGCAATGGCGTTGAGGGCCTCGTCATGCCGGCCCGCCTGCAGCAGGTGGTCCACCGCGGGGATCGGGTAGCCGTGCTCCAGGTACCAGTGCGCGGCGGCCAGGTGCAGCGGCGCGACCCGCTCCGGCGCCTGCACGGCCAGCCGGTGCTGCAGGAAGCTGGCAAAGAGGCGGTGGTAGCGGTACCACGTGCGTTCGGCATCGAGCGGGAACAGCAGCAGGTTGGCGCGTTCGAGGTGATCCAGCATCTCGCGCGCGTCGGCGCGGCCGGTGAGGGCGTCGCACAGCGGCGCGCTCAGCTGGCCCAGCACGCTGGTTTCCAGCAGGAAGGCGCGGCACGCGTCGGATTGCCGCGCCAGGATGTCCTCGGCCAGGAATTCGCCCAGCTCCAGATGGGTGCCGGAAAACGCGGCGACGAAGGCGGCGTGGTCGCCACGCTGCTGCAGCGACAGCGCGGCCAGGTAGATCGCGGTGGCCCAGCCTTCGGTGCGGCGGTGCAGCGTGGCAATGTCGCTGTCGCGCAGCGGCAGGCCGCAGCGCCCGCGCAGCAGCTGCGTGGCCTCGTCGACGGAAAAATGCAGGGCGGCGGGCGGGATCTCAAGCAACTGCCCGCGTGCACGCAGCCGGCCCAGGCCGATTTCCGGCGCGGTGCGCGAGCCGATCACCAGCGTGCCGCAGGGCGGCATCGCGTCGATCAGCTGCTGCACCAGGTCCAGCGCCGGCAGGCTCTGCAAGGTCTCGAAATCGTCCAGCACGATCGCGAACGGCTGCGCCGCGGCGCCCACTTGCCCCAGGATGCGCTGCGCCAGGCGTGGTCCGCTGGCCGGCTCCTGCGCTGCCGCGCCGCGCCGCTTGCCGCCGCGCAGCGCGGCCAGGCCGGCGTCCAGGTGGACCAGCAGCCGCTCCAGGTCATTGTCGCCCGCATCCAGGCGCAGCCACACCGTGGCTTGCTGCTGCGCTGCGCAATGCTCCGCGTATTGCTGCATCAGCGTGGTCTTGCCAAAGCCGGCCGCGGCCCGCACCAGGATCACGCGGGCCGCGCGGTCCTGCGCCATGCGCGCGACCAGGTGCGGACGGCCGATCGTGGCGGGGTGCGCCACGGGGGGCGCTAGTTTGGATGCGAGCACCGTCGGCAGCGGGCCGCCGCTCACGGCGTGGTTGTCGAAGGGATGCAATGCACTCTCCTAGGGCGATGGCCGTCACCGCCACCCTGGCCCGCATGCGGCGGACAAGATCATAAGTGCTGTATCGGCAATTTTTTGGCGGGAGGGCATCAGGTCCGGGCGATTGTTCCACGGCCCTAAGGGTTGCGTCCTAGTTCGTTTGGACGATTCTGGCGGATTGCTGATTTTCCTCCCTTTGGCAGACGACACCGGCGCCCGAGCCTCCTACAGTGGCCCGCACGCGCTCCCGGCAGCGGCCCACAGAGGCTGGCCGGGCATGGCGGGGCAGGATGCCGGCACGGCACGAGGCCGGCTGCCGGAGACGAGACACAGGAGACAAGGTATGCAGCAAGGCAGGCGCAGGGTTTTGCAGCAAATGGGTCTGGGCGTCGCGGGTGCGGCGCTGGCAGGGGTCGGGCTGGGCGCGCGGGCGCAGGGTGGTGCGGGGGTGGATTTCCCGGCACGCACGGTGCGCGTCGTGATGCCGTATGCCGCGGGGGGGACCGGCGACGTGGTCGCGCGCATGGTCGCGGACGGCCTTGCCAAGGCATGGGGCAAGGCCGTGGTGGTGGACAACCGGCCGGGAGCGGGGGGCATGATCGGCGCGGACATGGTGGCCAAGGCCGAGCCGGACGGCTATACGCTGTTGTTCGCGCTGACTGGCCTGGTGCAGGCCCCGCTCCTGTACAGCAAGGCAACCTACAACGCGGTGCGTGACTTCGCGCCGATCTCGGAGCTGGCGACAGCCAACTTGGCGCTGGTAGTCCAGCCCGACGTGCCGACGGCCAACGTGAAGCAACTGATCGACTACATCCGCAAGCTGGGCAAGCCGCTGCCGTACGGCACCTACGGGCTGGGTTCCAGCGGGCATCTGCAGATGGAGATCTTCGGCCGCAACGCCAGGGTCGAGCTGACCCACGTGCCCTACAAGGGCGAGGGCCCGCTGGTCAATGACCTGCTTGGCGGCCAACTGCCCGCCGGCATCGTGGCCGCGGTCACCGCGCGCCAGCATGCGCGCGCCGGCAAGCTCAAGGTGGTCGCCGTGGCCGGGCAATCGCGCTCGCCGCTGCTGCCGGATGTGCCGACCTTCCAGGAGGCGGGCGTGTCCGGGCTGGAGCGCCAGGGCTGGCTGGGCCTGTTCGCGCCGGCGGCGACGCCGCGCGCCGTGGTCGACAAGGTGTCTGCCGACGTCAACCGCGTGCTGGCCAACCCCGAGCTGCACACACGGCTGGTCGATCTCGGCATCATCGTCAAGGGAAGTTCCCCCGCGGCCTTTGCCGATGTGGTGAAGGTGGAGCAGACCTACTGGGCCGAAGCGATCCGGGCGTCCAATATCCGCCTGGACTGACGCGGCCCCGGCAGGGATGGCGGCAGGCAGGGCCGGCTTGTGCGGGCACCTGCCTGCCGTGCCGTTTACTGGTAGGTCACTACCACCACGTACGCGTCCGGCGTGCCGCGTTGCCCGGCACGGGCGGGCTCGACGTCCAGCCTCGCCACGCCGATGCGGGCTTGCCCGGGCATCCGCGCAGGCGACATCGGCAAAGGGGCCGAGACGATCTGCCCCGACGGCTGCTGGCAGCTCGCCTGCAACAGTCCGGCCGACGGACTGAAGCCACAGGACGGGTACGAGATTCCCCCAAGGAACGTAATGGTGCCGGTATGCGCGGCAGCGGGGCCGGCCCCCGCGGCTGCCAGAAGACCTGCTGCGACCAGCCGGCCGGCAACGCCGGCGGCCTTCCTGCTGAGTTCGACCGCTTTCATGACTACCCTCTTATTGTCAGCGTGGCGCAGAGACAGGCCGCCACTGAGAACCGGCACAGTGCAGGCCCATGGATCCGCGCGTGGGCCATATTCATCATAGCGACGGTTTCAGAACATTCTTAAGGGTTATGACACTTTTGTGACAATTGAGCTTGGTGACGGCCGCTGTCCTACCGCAGGATCAGCCGCGAGCGGGCAAAGCCTGCATGGGTGCGCAGCGCCTGCATCAACTGGTCTGACGGCACACGGTCGAGGTCGGTGACCACATAGCCGGTGTGGCCGCGCGTCTGCAGGTGCTGGCCGGTGATATTCACGCTCTCCTGCGCCAGCAGCGTGTTCAGCGCCGCCAGGGCGCCCGGCGCGTTGCCGTGCACGTTGAGCAGCCGCGCCGGCGCGTGCAGCGGGCCGGGATCGACTTCGGGGAGGTTGACGGCGCCGATGGTGCCGCCGGTGGCCAGGAAGTGCGCCAGCTTGGCCGCCACTTCGGTGCCGATATTCTCCTGCGCCTCTTCGGTGCTGCCGCCCACGTGCGGGGTCAGCAGCACGTTGGGCAGGTTCTGCAGTTCGCTGACGAAAGGATCGTTGTTGGTCTTCGGCTCCTCCGGGAACACGTCGATGGCGGCACCGCCCAGGCGTTTCTCGCGCAGCGCCGCGGCCAGTGCGGCGATGTCCACCACGCTGCCGCGCGAGGCATTGATCAGGATCGCGCCCGGCTTGCAGGCGGCCAGGATGCGCGCATCGATCATATTGCGCGTGCGCGGCGTGGCTGGCACATGCAGGGTCACCACTTCGGCCTGCGACACGGCTTCTTCCAGCGATCCCGCAGCGCGCGCGGAGCCGTGCGAGAGCCGCGCCAGCACGTCGTAGTAGACCACGCGCATGCCCATCGATTCGGCCAGCACGCCCACCTGCGAGCCGATATTGCCGTAGCCGACGATGGCAATGGTCTTGCCGCGCGCCTCGAACGCGCCGGCGGCGCCCTTGGCCCACTTGCCGGCGTGTGCCAGGGTGTTCTTCTCCGGGATCCGGCGCAGCAGCATCACCGCTTCGGACACCACCAGCTCGGCCACCGAGCGGGTGTTGGAGAAGGGCGCGTTGAACACCGGGATGCCGGCGGTGGTGGCGGCTTCCAGGTCCACCTGCGAGGTGCCGATGCAGAAGCAGCCAACCGAGAGCAGCCCGGGCGCGCTGCGGATGTCGTCGGCGCGCAGGTGGGTGGCAGAGCGGATGCCGACCACGTCGTGGCTGGCCAGCACCTGGCGCAGTTCGGCACCGGCCAGGGCGCCGGTGCGGCGCTCGACCTGCAGGCCGGCTTCAGCCAGCCGGGCGTTGGCACTCTGGTGGATGTTCTCGAGCAGGATCGCAGTGGTCACGTTCTTTTCCGCATGGAGGGTGGGCGGCGGTTGCCGCATCACCACCATTCTGCGCGCAAAAAGGCCCGTGGGCCGGGGAGCCCCTGCTGCCGGCAATGGCACCGGCTGCCTCGCTGGCCTTGCTTCAGCGCGAGTGGCGCGAGTCGCCGCCGAGCGGGTCGACGATGATCATGGTCTGGCGCAGCACGCCGGCATCATCGAAGTAGCAGCTGAAATGCGCGGTCTGCAAGCCATCCTTGTACATGCGCCAGGACCAGGCCTCACGCTTCATCAGCGAGTAGTACTGGATGGGCTCGCGCGGCAGGCCAAAGCGCTCCTGCACGTCCTTCTTGGTCCAGGTCCCGACCTGGGCGCGGTAGATCTCCGTCTCGGTCAGCATCTGGCGATAGTTGGTGAGCTTGCCGCTGGCGTCGAAATCAGCGGCATAGACCTCATGGCCGAGGGGCTGGCGCGACCAGATCCAGCGGGTGGTGCCGTCGGCGAGGCGGTAGGTCTCGGTGGGGGATCCGAAGGTACTGCGTACGGCACTTTCAGGGCTGCCGATCATTTGCTTGCCGGTCTGTTCCGGCTGCAAGGTCGCACAGGCCCCGAGCGAGCCGAGCACGACAGCGGCAACGCACAGTTTGCCGAGATACCGGGATGGCGTGCGGGATTGCATGGCGCTCTCCTGCGGACGAGATGCCCGCATCCCGCCATTTTCCGTCCGCCAGGCCGGCCCGTGCAACACCGGCTGGTGCCAGCCAGGACCGGCCGGCCAGTGCGGCGCCGGCGCTGGCTTAGCAGCGGCCTTTCTTGGCCTGTCCCGGCGGACAGAAGGACTCGTTGCCGTACGGGTCGACGCGGCAGTTGCCCTTCTTTGCCTGCCCCGGCGGGCAGCCCTGGGGGCCGCTGCCGTAGGTGTCATAGGGGGCTACCACGCAGCCGCCCAGCAGTGCGCTGCAGGCGACCAGAAGGGCCAGAGCGGATTTCATCGCATTCTCCTTGTTGTGGGGGATTCCATTTGCGACAGGAGAATAGATGGTGGCAGCGTCTTTGTCTGTAAGGAATAGTGAAAGCCGCCCGTTCAGGGTGAATGCCGGCTATTTGCCGGCGGCGTCGGCGGGGCGCTTCCCGGCTGGCCTGGGCCGGCGCACCGCGCGGATCTTGCCGCTGTTGCCGCCACCGCAGAAGAACTGGTCGCCGCCATCGGACTCCAGCCCCGACACGCCCGCGCCGGCCGGCATGGTGACCGATTCCAGCACCGCGCCCGATTGCGGGTCGATGTGCCGCAGCTCGCTCTGGTCGCCTTCCCAGGTGCCGTGCCAGAGCTCGGCATCGACCCAGGTGACGCCAGTGACAAAGCGGTCGGACGTGATGGTGCGCAGGATCGCACCGGTCTGCGGATCGACCTGGTGGATCTTCCGCTCCCGGTACTGGCCCACCCACAAGGTGCCTTCGGCCCAGGCAAGCCCCGAGTCGCCGCCGCCGCCCGGCGCGGGGATCGTGGCCAGCACGCGGCCGCTTTGCGGATCGATCTTCTGGATCCGGTCCTCGGCAATCTGGTACAGGTGCTGGCCGTCGAAAGCCGTTCCGGCATGGGCGGGGACATCGAGCGAGCGCAGTGTCCTGCCGGTGACCGGGTCCAGGGCATTGAGCTTGTCTCCGCTGGCAAACCAGACCCGCTGGCCGTCATAGCTGACACCGTGGACGTTCTCGACCCCGGGGAAGGGACCATACTCGCGAAGCACTTCGGCTTGTGATCGTTTCATGTTGTCATCCTGGTGGCTTGGGGATGGCTACATGCTAGTCAATCGGCAGCGGCGAGGGGAGTAACAAGGCCGTCGTGAATCCCGGCACCGGCGGCGTCATCCAGCGGCGCGCGCGCCCGTGGCCAAGGGACTGGATCTTGCCCGCGGCCGCCAGCGTTTCAAGTGCCCGTTGCACCGAGCGCTGGCTGGCACCCAGCGCCAGCGCTAGGGCAGAGCTGGACCATGACTCGCCATCGGCCAGCAAGGCGAGCAACGCCGCGTGTTTCTCTTCCACGGGCCGGGCCAGCACCACCACCTCGCGCGCGCGGTGCGGCACCAGCGCGAAGCCGCGCCCGGTTGCCGTGACGCCGGCAAATGCGCCAAGCACCGCGCGCAGCCGCCCGATCTCGACACGCAGCCGCGCGCGGTGCGAAGCATCGGCGTGCCTGGTGCGGAAGGCGTGCGCGATCAGCATGTCCCGGGGCACGTCGGCGGGCCAGGCCTCGGCCAGCGCGCGCGCCAGCGTGAACAACACCGGCCGCCTGGCGAGCGGGACCGCGGTGCCAGCGCAGCGCACGGCATAGCGGCACGCATCCACGACCAGCGCTTTCGACGCCAGCAGCGCTTCGACTTCCTCGAGCAGCAGCGGCCGTTCCTCGCCGCGCGCGATGCGGCGTGCCGCGGGGCTGTGCAGCGCCTGGGCCGCGCTTTCGACCTCGGCGCTCAAGGATGGGATGCCGGCGCGCTGCGCCGCGTGCGCGGCCTGTGCCAGCGCGATGCGCGCCGGCCTGGTCTGCACGCGCCGCATCGCAATGCCAGCCACGATCAGGGCATGGGCTGTGCGCAACGCGGGCGGGAAGGGGGTGGGGTCGAGCCCGGCCAGCGCCTGCTCGGCGTCGTCGATGCGGCCGATCAGCAGCAGCCGCCGGATCGCCAGATACCGCGCATGGGCGGCGTTGACCCAGTCGCCGTGCGCTTCAAGGGTGGCGCGCGCGCTGTCCAACGTCTTTGCCGGCCAGGCCAGGTCGCGAGAGACAAAGGCGATCTCCGTTTCGGCCACCACGCACCTGGCGCGCGCTACGGCTTCGCGCGGACCGAAGGCGCGCGCCGCGCTGCGCAACAGTGCCCGGGCGCGGATGAAGTCGCCAAGCTGGGCCATGGCGATGCCGCGCAGCGCCAGCGCCGGCGGATCGTCGCGCAGGGCAACCCGGTTCAGCGCGCCAAGCGGATCACCCGCGGCAAGCGCGAGCGCCGCGGCGGCAATGCGTGAGTCCATCCGAATCCCGCCAGAAATCCCGCCACACTTGTCACTCCCACCGTTGGAAGCCGGCGCCTAATCTAGCACATGAACACCAACCAACGGAGGGATGCACGATGACCACACACAGCACCGGAACCCGTGAAGCCTGGCTGGCCGCGCGGCGTGAACTGCTCGAGGCCGAAAAGGATCTCACCCGACGCAGCGATGAACTGGCACGGCAGCGCCAGGCGTTGCCGTGGGTTCGAATCGACAAGCCCTACCGGTTCGAGACCGCGGCGGGCAGCGCCTCGCTGGCAGACCTGTTCCAGGGACGTTCGCAACTGCTGGTCTACCACTTCATGTTCGGCCCGGACTACCAGGCAGGGTGCCCGTCCTGCTCCGCGATTGCGGACGGGTTTGACGGCTTTGCCGTCCACCTGGCGCATCACGACGTCACGCTGGCCGCGGTGTCGCGGGCACCGTTGGCGAAATTGCAGGCGTACCAGCGGCGCATGGGCTGGACGTTTCCGTGGGCGTCGTCGCAGGGCAGCGACTTCAACACGGACTTCAACGTCTGGTTCAGCGAAGCGCAACAGCGCCAGGGCAATATCGACTACAACTACCGGCGCGAGGCGGCATTCGCCTGGCGCCCTGAGCTGGAGGCCGGCGGCGCAGCTGCCGAGGCCCGGTTTGCTGCCATGTGCGGCACCGATGCCGCGACGTACCAGCGCGACCGGCCCGGCATGAGCGCCTTCGCACTGGAAGATGGCGTTGTGTACCACACCTATTCCACCTATGCGCGCGGGCTGGATGGCCTGTGGGGCATGTACCAGTGGCTGGATCGCGCACCGCGCGGACGCAACGAGGCCGGGGTCTGGTGGCGCCGGCACGATGAGTACGAGCAGGGCTGAGGCAGGCCGTTTCCAGCGTACTCACCGCGCACAGGCTACGTTGGTGCGGGCAGGTTGGGGCGGATGACCGGGTGGTGCTCGCCAAGCGCGACCGCGAACAGCGCCGCAATCAGCGGCCGCTCCTTGCGCACCTCCAGGCAGCACAGCGAATAGTCGATCGACAGCAGCGGCTCGTCGACCGGCACCACCTGCAGGCCCGGCAGCGGGATGCATTCGATCTGCGTGACGAAGCTGATGCCCATGCCATTGGCCACCGCATGCAGGATGGCTTCGCGGCTGTTGATCTCCATCACGCAGTTCAGCGCTACGCCATGCTGTGCGCACGCGCGTTCGACACGAAGCCGGGTCTTCGATCCCGGCTCGCGCAGGATCACGGCTTCGCCGGCGACGTCTTGCACCGTGATCGAAGGGCGCGCGGCCAGCGGATGGCCAGCCGGCATCACGGCAACGATGCGCTCTCTCCGATACGGCGCGATATGCAGGCCATCGACCGGATCGGGCTCGGCCAGGATGCCGACGTCGATATCGAAATCCTGCAGGCCGCGCAGCACCGAGGCTTCCGAGCCGATGGTGACCGTCAGTTCCAGCGAAGCATGCGTGGAACGGAAACTACGCGCCAGCCCCAGCGCGATCGGCGGTGACACCGCGCCCACGCGCACCAGCCCGGTCTTGAGCTTGTGCGCGCTCTGCAGGAACTGCATGGCCTCTTCTTCCTGCCCGAACAATCCCTGGGTGATGGCGTAGAGCCGCTCGCCGGTGTCGGTCAGGCGCACGGTGCGGCCCGCGCGCAGGAACAGCTCCACGCCGAAGCGCGTCTCCAGTGCCTTGACCTGGTCGGTCACGGTCGGCTGCCCGATATGCAGGTATTGCGCCGCGGCAGTGAAGCCGCCCGTCCGGGCGACCGCATGGAAGCAGCGGATCGACTTGTAGTACTGGTGGAACATGGGGTCTCGATGGGGGCTGGCCGCCGTTCTGCGCGGCGTGTGCGGCGAGTCTCCCACAGACGCGTGCCGTTGCGTACAGGGTTTCCCCGAGGCTAGCAGCGTGCCGGCGATCCATCGGTTTTGGCGCACCTCGCCGTCAAAGATGCGATTGGACCGGGGGTTTGGCGTCTCCCAAACTTCAGCCACCAAGGAACGCGGCCCGAGCCGCCGCCCAGGCTACCCAAGAAAGAAGCGAGGAGACCCCATGAACCATGCCTACCACAACCCCGTGTCGATCCATTGCGGGGCTGGCAGCCTTGACCAGCTCCCGGCCCTGCTGCACGGCCGGCGCGTCATCGTCGTGACGTTTCCCGAAGCGCGCGCGCTGGGACTGGTGGCGCGGCTTGAAGCCCTGCTGGGCGCAGACCTTGTCGGGCTGATCGAAGATGTGCAGCCGAACCCGGATGTCGCCCAGTTGTCCGGCCTGTACAACCGCTTCTGGGAACACGCCGACGCTTGCGACGCCATCGTTGCGGTCGGCGGCGGCAGCGCGATCGATACCGCCAAGGCGTTGATGGTAGGAACCAGGTCGGGGCGGTTCGATTCGCTGATCAGCCTGCTGGCGACGGGCAAGTCGTTCACGCCGGCGCAGGTCAAGCCGCTGATCGCGGTGCCGACCACTGCCGGCACCGGCAGCGAAGTGACGCCCTGGGCCACCATCTGGGACGCCGCGAACCAGAAGAAGTACTCGCTTCACCTGCAGGCAACCTGGCCCGAAGCGGCCATCGTGGATGCGGAGCTGATGATGTCGGTGCCACGGGGCACCACGATCTCCACCGGGCTTGATGCCCTGTCCCACGCGCTGGAATCGATCTGGAACGTCAACGCCAACCCGATTTCCGACACCTTCGCGATTTCGGCGGTGGAGGACATCTTCGACACCTTGCCGGAACTGGTGCGCAACCTGGACGACATTGGCCTGCGTGAGCGCATGGCGCTGGCCGCCCTCAAGGCCGGACTGGCGTTCTCCAATACCAAGACGGCACTTGCGCACTCCATCTCCTACGAAATGACGCTGCGCCATGGCCTGCCGCACGGCATCGCGTGCTCGTTCACGCTGCCGATGGTGCTCGAAAAAGCCTGGGCACGCCGGCCCGACCGCGACCGCACGCTGCAGCGGTTGTTCGGGCCGGTGCTGGGCAACGGGCAGCAGAGGCTGCGCGCCTTCCTGCAGGACCTGGGCGTGAAGACCGAGTTTGCCGACTACGGCGTCTCCGACGACGAGGCCGGCGCCATGATCGCGCGTGCGCTGGACGGCGCCCGGGGCAGGAACTTCATCGGCGCTGTGCCGGCCTAGTGGCACGACCCCGGCCGACGGTACCGCCGGCCAACACGAGCCCGCAATACGGGCCGACAATACAAGAGGAGACAAAAATGGAAACTGCCGATCGCATCCAGGCAGGGGCGTTCGTCGCCCCGGCCGAGCATTCGTTCCGGCGAGCCCAGTGGCGCATGCTGCTGGCCGCGATGTTCTGCTACTTCTTCTTCTACACGGGGCGTCAGACCTTTGGCTTCGCCATTCCCGGCATCCAGCAGGAATTCGGGTTTTCCAAGGAAGCGCTGGGCTGGGCCTCCACCTGCCTGCTGTGGTGCTACGCCATCGGGCAGGCCATCAACGGCAACCTGGGTGACAAGTTCGGCGGCCGCCGCGTCATGACCGCCGGCGCGATCCTGTCGTGCGCCGCCAACTGGGTGGTCAGCTTCGCCGTCGGCTTCAAGAGCCTGGCGATTCCCTGGGGCATCAACGGCTACTTCCAGGCCCTTGGCTGGGCACCCGGCAGCCGGCTGCTGTCGAACTGGTGGGGCGCCGAAGAACGCGGCAAGGTCTACGGCTTCTACGTGTTCGCTGCCGGCTGCGCCTCGGTGCTGTCGTTCGTCACCTCGATCGTGGTCGTGAATATCCTGCACCTGGACTGGCGCTGGATCTTCCGCCTGCCGGTGCTGCTGATGCTGGTGGGCGGCATCACCTTCTTCCTGATCGTACGCGAGCGGCCGGAAGACCTTGGCTTCAAGTCGCCCGATACCGGCGTGGCCAAGGCCGAGGATGCAGAGAAGGCCATGGCATCCGAGACCGATGCCGATGAAAGCTCCTGGTCGCGCTACAAGGCCGTGCTGCGCAACCCGCGGCTGCTGGTCGCGGGCCTGTCGATCGGTTTTCAGAATGCCGCGCGCTATGGCCTGATCGTCTGGGTACCGGTGCACTTCCTGGGCAAGAACTGGAAAAGCGCCGAGACGCTGATCGACCCGGCCTGGATCTCGGTGGCGCTGCCGGTGGGCATGGCCTTCGGCGCACTGTCCAACGGCTGGATTTCCGACCGCCTGTTCGGCTCCAGCCGCAGCAAGGCCATCATGCTCTACATGGTGCTGGGTGCGATTGCCTCGATGATCATGTACCAGCTGCCCACGGGCATGGGCGCGATCGTCGCGCTGTTCCTTGCCGGCTTCTTCGTGTACGGCCCCGCCTCGTCCTTCTGGGCGCTGTGCCCGGACCTGGTCGGCGCCAAGCGCGCGGGCACCGCCACCGGCATCCTGAACTTCTTCTCGTACCTGCTCGCAGGCCTGGGCGAACCGCTGATCGGCCGCATCCTGGACCAGTCCGGCAATACCTCGCTGGTGTTCCCGATCGTGGCAACCAGCTGCATCATCAGCGCCGTGATCGCCGCCTTCATCCGCCGCTGAGCGCGCCGGGCCGGCTAGCCGCCGGCCCGCCTGCGACGGCTGCATCTCCTTCCACACACTGCTCAAGACCCGAGAGGGCAAGATCATGACCGCATTGCAAGCCATCCCCGAAATCCGCCATGAAGCGCTGCGCATCGCCGGCGAGAAAATCTACCGCGAAGACGTGATCGAGGTGACCTATCCGTACACCGGCGAAGCCATCGCCACCGTGCCGAAGGCCACGCTAGACGACGTGCGCCGCGCCTACCGCATCGCGCGCGACTACCAGCCCACGCTGACGCGCTATGAACGCTACAAGATCCTGATGCGCGCTGGCGAGATCATCGCCTCGCGCCTGGATGAGATCTCGCGCACCATCACGCTGGAATCCGGCCTGTGCCGCAAGGATTCGCTGTACGAGGTGGGCCGCGCCTCCGACGTGCTGTTGTTTGCCGCCAACCAGGCGCTGGTCGACGATGGCCAAGTGTTCTCGTGCGACCTGACCCACCATGGCAAGAGCCGCAAGGTCTATACGCTGCGTGAACCGTTGCTGGGCGTGATCACCGCGATCACGCCGTTCAACCATCCGCTCAACCAGGTGATCCACAAGGTGGCGCCGTCAGTGGCCACCAACAACCGCATGGTGCTCAAGCCCAGCGAGAAGACGCCGCTGGCGGCCTACCTGCTGGCCGATATCCTGTATGAGGCCGGGCTGCCGCCGCAGATGCTGTCGGTCATTACCGGCGACCCGCGCGAGATCGCCGACGAGATGCTGACGCACCCGGACGTGGACCTGGTGACCTTCACCGGTGGCGTGCCGATCGGCAAGTACATTGCCGCCACTGCCACCTACAAGCGCCAGGTGCTGGAGTTGGGGGGCAACGACCCGATCATCGTGATGGAAGACGCGGACCTGGAAGAGGCCGCCACGCTGGCGGCCAGCGGCTCGTACAAGAACTCCGGGCAGCGCTGCACGGCGATCAAGCGCATGCTGGTGCATGAGTCGGTGGCGGACCGCTTTGTCGACCTGCTGGTGGCCAAGACCGAAGCGCTCAGCTACGGCGATCCCATGGACCCGAAGGTGGACATGGGCACGGTCATCGACGAAGCCGCCGCGATCCAGTTCGAAGCCGTGGTCAATGAAGCGATTGCCGCCGGGGCCACGCTGCGCTACGGCAATATCCGGCGCGGCGCGCTGTATTCGCCGACGGTGCTCGATCATGTCGATCCCGGAATGACGGTGGCCAAACGAGAGACCTTCGGGCCGGTGTCGCCGGTGATCCGCTTCAGGGACATCGAGGATGCGATACGCATCTCGAATGGCACCGCCTACGGGCTGTCGTCGTCGGTCTGCACCAACCGGCTCGACTACATCACGCGTTTTGTGCGTGAGCTGAAGGTCGGCAGCGTCAATGTGCGGGAGGTGCCAGGGTATCGGCTGGAGCTGACGCCGTTTGGTGGGATCAAGGACTCTGGGCTGGGGTACAAGGAAGGGGTGTTGGAGGCGATGAAGAGTTTTACTAATACCAAGACGTATTCGTTGCCTTGGTAGTAGGGGTGGTTCGTGGTTGGCTTGTCGCCATGCGGTCGGTTGTCGGCCTTGACTAGAGTGGGCTGTTTCGCCGGCGTAGCCGGCGAGTCACTTTCTGTCCGAGCGACAGAAAGTAACCAAAGAGCGCGTCGCCTGGGCGGCTGGCCATCCATTCCACGGCGTTGGTGGTTCGAGCGGCGGTGCTTGCCGTTTGGGCGTGGTTGCCCGTTCGACCCAGCTACGCTCCCTGTCCGATGCCTACGTCGACGGACTATTGGACGAACCC